>JAKDNE010000046.1 GCA_030451965.1 Brachybacterium sp.
GGGGCGCTGCTCCTGGACCGCCTGGCGGGGCTGGGCGGCGCGCGGCGGGGCTGCCTGCTCGGCGCGCGGGGCCGGACGCTGCTGCGGGGCGATGTCGTGGCGCGGGGCCGGGCCACCGCCCTCGAAGCCGGCGGCGATGACGGTCACGCGGACCTCGTCGCCCAGGGCGTCGTCGATGACGGAGCCGAAGATGATGTTCGCGTCCGGGTGAGCGGCTTCCTGGACCAGGCGGGCCGCCTCGGAGACCTCGTACAGGCCGAGGTCGCTGCCGCCCTGGATGGACAGCAGGACGCCGTACGCGCCATCGATGGAGGCCTCCAGCAGCGGGCTGGAGACGGCGAGCTCGGCGGCCTGGAGTGCTCGGTCCTCCCCCCGCGCGGAGCCGATGCCCATCAGGGCGCTGCCCGCTCCCTGCATGACGGACTTGACGTCTGCGAAGTCGAGGTTGATCAGGCCCGGGGTGGTGATCAGGTCGGTGATGCCCTGGACACCGGAGAGCAGGACCTGGTCCGCGCTCTTGAAGGCGTCGAGCATGGAGACCTGCTTGTCCGCGATGGACAGCAGGCGATCGTTGGGGATCACGATGAGGGTGTCGACCTCGGCCTGCAGGGAGGCGATGCCCGACTCGGCCTGGGTGGAGCGGCGGCGGCCCTCGAAGGTGAAGGGGCGGGTGACCACGCCGATGGTCAGCGCGCCGAGGCTGCGGGCGATCTTGGCGACCACGGGGGCGCCGCCGGTGCCGGTGCCGCCGCCCTCGCCGGCGGTCACGAAGACCATGTCGGCCCCGCGCATGACCTCTTCGATCTCCTCGGCGTGGTCCTCGGCGGCTCGCTTGCCGACCTCGGGGTCGGCGCCGGCGCCGAGTCCACGGGTGATGTCCTTGCCGACGTCGAGCTTGACGTCCGCGTCGGACATCAGCAGCGCCTGCGCATCGGTGTTGATCGCGATGAACTCGACGCCCTTCATCCCGGACTCGATCATGCGGTTGACAGCATTGACACCTCCGCCGCCGACGCCGACGACCTTGATGACTGCGAGTGAGATCTGGGTTCCGGCCACGTTTGGGTCCTTGCTCTTGTCGTTCCTCCGCGGAGTGGGGCCTGCGTCGCACCTGGTCGTGGACTTCCGAAACCCTGGACCTCTAGTTGAGGTTCGGACTTCGGGGCACCTCCCCTTTCCTCTGACGCTAGGGACAGGTGCACCTGCACGCAAATACCGAGGGCGCGTGTCGGCCTCCGAGGGCGGGCGAGATCACCGTGGTGACCTCGATCGGCGTCATCGGGTGACGGGTGCGACCGGTGAGGAGACGTCGATGACGGAGCCCGGCTGGCCGAGCAGCGCCTGGACCACCTCGGTCTTGAGCTCCGCGTCACGGGCGTCGCCCCATACGACGGTCGTGGTGCCGCCGCCCTCGAGGGCGAGCTCGAAGGAGACGTCGCTCGTGGTGGAGGCCGAGACCTCCCGTACCGCGCCGCGCAGCGATGCGGGCATCTCTGCGAGGACCTCGCTCATCGCGGCGGCCGCTCCTTCGGGATCGGTGGATCCGCTGCTGACCGCGAGGGGGACCAGGGTCTCCCCCTCCCCCGCGGCGGCAGGCAGCTGCTGACCGTCCTCGCCGACCACCACCGAGGTGCCGTCCAGTCCGGTGAGCACCGCGATCGGCGTGGTCTCGGTGATGCTCACCCGGACCCCGTCCGGCCAGATCCGCTCGACGTCGACGGAAGCGACGCCCGGCAGTGCGCCCACCTCCTCGGCGATCTCCCCGGTGGGCACCAGCAGCACGCTGCCGTCGGCCCGCGGCGCCGCGATGGTGCGGACCTCCGCCTCCTCGACGTATCCGGTGCCGTCGACCGCCACCTCGTGGACCTGCAGAGCCGGCAGGAAGATAGCGGTGACCAGCGCGGCGACCACCACCAGTGCCGCGATCGCGGTGCCGGCGAGGATCGCGCGGCGACGTCGGCGCCAGGGGCGTCCCGCCACCAGCTCTCGGAAGCGGCCGGCGGCCTGGACCACCCGCCCGCCCTCCGTCGGCTCGTCGGCGGCGGGGGCGATCGGAGGCGGACGGCCGACGGTCCGGGAGCGGGGGCGCGGAGCCGGCGAGGCCGACGGTGCAGAACGCGCCGAGGCGGCCGAGCGCGCCGGGGTCGCCGGGGGCGTCCTGCGCGAAGCGGTCGGAGCCGGGCGCGCCTCCGCCGGGCGCTGTCGGGCCTCCGGTGCCGCCGACGTGCGCCGCGGGCTCGGGGACGCTGCCGAACGGCGAGGGCTCTGGCGCGGACGGGGCGCGGTAGGGCGTCGAGTCATCAGCCGAGTCCTCGGGCGGAGTCCAGAGCGGCCATCAGCCCGGGTGTGGTCTCCACGATGTCCCCGGCGCCGAGCATCAGCAGCAGGTCGCCGGGCCGGGCGGCGGAGACGACGCGGCTGACGAGATCGTCCGCGCCGGCGACCGGTTCCACGGACTCGGCGGCGAGGTCGGTGACCGTGCGGGCGTCGATCGTCGGGTCCGGATCCTCGCGGGCCGCGTAGACGGGCAGCACCCAGGCCAGATCGGCGGCCGAGAGCGCAGCGGCGAAGTCGACCGCGAAGTCGCGGGTGCGGGAGAACAGGTGCGGCTGGAAACCGACCAGGACTCGTCCCGGCGCCGGCTGCGCGGCGATGATCCCACGAGCCGCGGCGACGGTCGCAGCCACCTCCCGCGGATGGTGGGCGTAGTCGTCCACGACTGTGACTCCGCCGGCGGATCCGGCCACGTCGAAGCGACGGGAGGCTCCCGTGAAGGTCCCCAGCCCGGCGGCGAGGGCGGCGAGGTCGGCCTCGGGAACAGCGGCGGCGGTCGCGGCGAGGGCACCGAGGGAGTTGAGCACGTTGTGGTGCCCGGTCACCGACAGCTGTGCGGTGAGCCCTCCGCTGGGCGTGTCGATCTCGATCTCGGCGCCGCGGGGGCCGCTGCGCTCCTGCCGCAGCGCCCACTGGACGTCCTCGCCGGTGCCGTAGCGCACGACGGTGAGTCCGTGTTGCTCGGCCCGCTGACCGAGCGCCCGGGCGCCCGGGTCGTCCGCGCACACCACCAGCGTGCCGCCGGGGGTGAGCTGCCTGGTGAGGGCATCGAACGCCGCGGTGAGGTGGGCGGCATCGCCATGGAAGTCGAGGTGGTCGGGCTCGAGGTTCGTGACCACCAGGGAACGCGGGGCGAAGGCGAGGAAGGAGCCGTCGGACTCGTCGGCCTCGACGACTGCGAGACCGGTGGCCGAGGGGGGCGCCGACGGCTCGGCGCCGAGCCCGGCGTTGCGGCCCAGATCGGGCACCGCCGCGCCGAGCGCCCAGGCGGGGTCGTGCCCGGCACCGCGCAGCGCGGACACGGCCATCCCGGTGGTGGTGGTCTTTCCGTGGGTTCCGGCGACGGCGACCAGCTCGTGGCCGCTGAGCAGCCCGGCCAGAGCGGCGGCGCGGTGGATGACCGGGATCCCGCGCTCGCGGGCCGCGAGCACCTCGGGATTGTCGGCGCGCACCGCGGTGGAGACGATCACCAGGTCCAGGTCCGCGGCCAGCAGGTCCGCGTCGAAGCCGATGCCGATGCGGGCGCCGGCCGCCCGCAGCGGGGCGATGAACTGGCCGTCCTGCGAGTCGGAGCCGCTGACGGTGAGCCCGGACTCGAGCGCGAGGCGGGCGACGGCGCTCATCCCGGCACCACCGATGCGCACCACGTGCACCGAGCGCACGTCCCTGTCCGCGGGCCAGTCCGGCTGGGTGACCACGTCACCGGCGCGCAGGATCGTGCGCGGAGTCACCGGTGGCAGGGAACCGTTCTCGGGGGCAGCAGTCATGTGATCACGGTAATCCGCTCGGTGGGTCGCTCGGGTCAGGCTCGGCGTGCGACGCCGGTCACCACGTCGGCCATCACCTCGGCGGCATCGGCGATCCCGAAGGTGCGCGCGGCCTCGCTCATCGCCCGCAGCCGGTCCCGGTCCAGCAGCAGCGGCAGCACCTGCCCGGTCAGGTAGGCGGCGTCGAGCTCGGCATCGGCGATCATCAGGGCGCCGCCGGCGTCGACGACCTGCTCTCCGTTCAGGGCCTGCTCGCCGTTGCCGATGGGCAGCGGGACCAGCACGGCGGGGAGCCCGACGGCGGTGAGCTCGCTGACCGTCCCGGCGCCGGACCGGGTCAGGGCGAGGTCCGCCGCAGCGTAGGCGTCCTCCATCGCGCTCACGTACTCCAGGACGCGGTATCCCTCGTGCTCGGGCAGGTCACCGGCCTTTCCGCGACCTGAGATGTGCAGGATCTGCGCTCCCGCGCCGACGAAGTCCTTCGCGGACTCCGCCACGGCGGTGTTCAGGCGCTGGGCGCCGAGGGAGCCCCCGGTGACCAGGAGCACGGGGCGGGAGGGGTCCAGGCCCATGCTCCGCACCGCCTCCTCACGCCGTGCGGCGCGATCGAGACGGGCGATCGCCTCCCGCATCGGCATGCCGATGCGGCGCGCGCCGGGCAGGCTCGAACCCTCGAACGCGGTGAGGACCGCCTTGGCCCGGGGCGCACCGAGCCGGTTGGCCAGCCCCGGCCGACGGTTCGCCTCATGGACCACCAGCGGGCGCCGCAACGAGGCGGCCGCGAGGTAGGCGGGCGGGCAGACGTAGCCGCCGAACCCGGCGACCACGTCGATCTCGCGCTCGCGCAGCAGGGTGCGGACCTCGCGCAGGGTGCTCAGGAAGCGGATCGGGAAGCGCAGCGCAGCACCGTTCGGGCGGCGCGGGAAGGGCACCTTGTCGATCGTGATCAGCTCGAGGCCAGCCGCGGGCACCAGGTCGGCTTCGAGCCCCTGCGGGGTCCCGAGCACGGTGACCTCGGCCTCGGGGCAGCGACGGGTGATCTGGGCGGCGGTGGCCAGCAGCGGCGAGACATGCCCGGCGCTGCCGCCCCCGGCCAGGAGGATGCGAGGCGTGGTGGAGGACATCAGGACCTTCGGGAGGAGGGGGAGGCGCCGCGGCGTGCAGTCCGCGTGCGGGAGGTCGCGGAGCGCTCCGCCGGCGCCGAGCGCTTCGCTGAGCCGGCCGATCGCTTCGCGGTGCGGGCCCGGCGCTTCGCGGGAGCAGAGCGTGCGACCGCGGGCTCCGCAGTGCGTCCGCGGGGCGCCGGCAGCACGCTGATGGAGCTGCGCACCGAGCGCAGCCGAGCACCGATGGCCTCTGCGGCACCCGGTTCCCGACGGGCGAAGGAGATCAGCACGCCGAGGGCGAGCATGGACGCCAGCAGCGCGGAGCCGCCGGAGGAGATGAACGGCAGCGGCACCCCGATGACGGGCAGCAGACCGGTGACCACCATCATGTTCACGGAGGCCTGGCCGAGCAGCCAGGCGCTGATGCCGGCCACGGTGATCTGCATGAAGCCGTCGTCGAGACGGGTGATCATCCGCGCCATGATCAGTGCGAAGACCGTGAACAGCAGCAGCACGCCGAGGGTGCCGATCAGGCCGAGCTCCTCGCCGAGGATCGCGAAGATGTAGTCGTCCTGCGCAGCGGGGAGCCGGCCCCATTTCTGGCGGGACTCGCCGAGCCCCACGCCCCACCAGCCGCCCTCGGCGAGGCCCATCAGCCCCTGGTCCGACTGATAGCAGGAGTCCCCCTCGCAGATCCCGTGGAGCCAGTTCGTGATGCGCGCCATGCGGTTCGCACTGGTGATGGTCAGGACGAGGATCCCGAGCAGACCTGCGGCACCCGCGAGGGCGAACCAGCGCCGCGGGATGCCTGCCACCCACATCGCCGCGGCCACGAGCATGGCCATGATCAGCATGGTGCCCAGGTCGTGTCCGAGCATCACGAGGCCGAGGGAGAGGAGGACCCCGGGGAGCAGGGGGAAGAGCAGATGCGCGGGCCGGTGCAGGAGCGGCCGCTTCATGGAGAGCAGGGCCCCGAGCCAGACGGCGAGCGCGAGCTTGAGGAACTCGGAGGGCTGGAGCGTCAGCCCGGCGATCCGGATCCAGTTCTGGTTGCCGTCGACCTCCTCGCCGAGGCCGGGGACGAAGACCAGGCACTGCAGCAGGAGACCGATGCCGAGCAGCGGCCAGGCCGCCCGGCGGTAGAAGCCGGGAGGCAGCAGCGAGGCGAGCAACAGCAGCACCAGCCCCATCGCGGCGAAGGCGCCCTGGCGGAACAGGCCGGCGAAGCCGGAGTTGCCGCGGGAGATGTTGAGGACCGCGGAGGACGACAGCACCATCACCAGGCCCACGCTGACCAGCAGCGTGGCCACGACGATCAGTCCGTAGAAGTCGAGCGCCGGGGACCGCAGCCAGCCGGTGACGCCGTCCCGGACGCGGTCGCCGATGTTGCCCAGCGGCTGCTCCTCGTCCGGCCGCACGACCTCGGTGGAGCGAGGTGACTCACGACGAGCTCCGCGGCGGGTGTCCTCCATCGTCATGCGCGCTCTCCTGGCAGTCGGGTCACGGCCGCCGCGAACAGATCCCCCCGCTCCGCGTAGTCACGGAACTGGTCGATGGAGGCCGCCGCGGGAGCCAGCAGCACCACGTCGCCGTCGCCGGCGAGCGCGCGGGCGGCCTGCACCGCTTCCTCCATCAGCCGGGATCGCCCGGCGTCGCCGCCAGTGTCGCCCGGATCGATGCGCCGCAGAGGGATCTCCGGCGCGTGTCGCGACAGAGCGGTCGTGAACGGCTCCGCATCGACACCCAGCAGCACGACTGCGACCAGACGGTCGCGCACCGCGGCGATCAGGGGGTCGAGGTCGGCGCCCTTGGTGTCGCCGCCGGCGATCCAGACCACGCGTTCGGCAGAGCGCAGGGAGGCGGCCGCGGCAGCGGGGTTGGTCGCCTTGGTGTCGTCGACATAGTCGATGCCGTCGATGGTGGCCAGGTGCTGGGCACGATGGCTGCCGATGCGGTACGCCCGCAGGCCGTCTCGGATCGCGGAGGGCTCGACCCCGTGGGCACGGGCGAGCGCGGCGGCGGCCAGGGCGTCGAGCACGAGGTGGGGACCGGCACCCTGCGGGCCCAGGTGGGCGAGGTCCTCGAGGGTGGCGATCTCGGCGGCCGCGGAGCGGCGCTCTGCGAGGAAGGCCCGGTCCACCAGGACCCCGTCGATCATCCCGAGTTCGGAGAGGCCGGGGGGCCCCAGCGTGAGGCCGACGGCTCGTGCACCCTCGACGACGTCGGCCTCCTCGACCAGGCGCCGGGTGACGGGGTCGGCGACGTTGTACACGCAGGCGGTGCGCACACCCTCGAAGATGCGTCCCTTGGCCGCGGTGTAGGCCTCGGCACCGCCGTGCCAGTCCAGGTGATCGGCGCTGACGTTCAGCACCACGGCCGCCTCGCAGTCCAGGTGCTCGGTCCAGTGCAGCTGGAAGCTCGAGAGCTCGAGCGCGAGCACCTCGAAGCCTTCGGGGTCCAGTGCGGCCTCGATGACGGGCAGGCCGACGTTCCCGCACGCGACCGCCCGCAGCCCGGCCTGCTGCAGCATCGACTCGAGCATGGTGACGGTGGTGGTCTTGCCGTTGGTGCCGGTGATGCCCAGCCAGGCGGGACCGTCGGCGGCCTGCATCCGACGGGCCAGCTCGATCTCGCTCCAGACGGGGATCCCTGCGGCCTGGGCGGCGACCAGCAGCGGCTGATCGGGCCGCCAGCCCGGGGAGGTGACCACCAGGTCGATCGGGCGGTCCTGCGGGAGGGTGCGGAGGTTCTCCGCGCCGAGGCGGAACTCCACCCCGAGCACCTCGAGGATCTGGGCGCGCTCGCGCAGTGCGGGGGTGTCGGCCCCGTCGACGACGAGCACTTGCGCGCCGCGCTGCATGGTCTGATCCGCGATGGCGTAGCCGGAGACCCCGAATCCGGTCACCAGGATCCGCAGCCCGCTGACGTCCAGGCCCGGCCAGGAGCGCTCCTCGGCAGGGATCCCGGCCGACTGCATGGTCATGACGTGAGCCTCGGCAGGGCGTCGAGGTAGAAGATGCCCAGTCCGATGCCGGCGAGGATGCCTGCCACGATCCAGAAGCGCACCACGATGGTGACCTCGTTCCAGCCCTTGAGCTCGAAGTGGTGCTGCAGCGGCGCCATCCTGAACACGCGTTTCCCGGTGAGTTTGAAGCCCGCGACCTGGATGATGACCGACAGCGAGATGATCACGAACAGGCCGCCGATGACGGCGCCGACGATCTCGGTGCGGGAGATGATGGTCAGCCCCGCGATCGCGCCGCCGAGGGCGAGCGAGCCGGTGTCCCCCATGAAGATCTTGGCGGGCGAGGTGTTCCACCACAGGAAGCCGACGCAGGCGCCGATGATCGCCGCGCACAGCACGGCGGTGTCCAGCGGGTCGCGGGCGTCGTAGCAGTGCACCACTCCCCCGGCGTCGAGGTCGACATTGCACACCTGCCGCCACTGCCAGAAGCTGATGATCAGGTAGGCGGCGGTGAAGATGATCGTCGCGCCGCTGGCGAGGCCGTCGAGCCCGTCGGTGAGGTTCACCCCGTTGGACCAGGCGGCGACCAGGAAATTCGCCCAGACGGCGAAGAGGAGGAAGCCGACCACGGTGCCCAGGAGCGCGAGGTCCAGCCAGGGGACGTCGCGCACGAAGGAGATGTTCATGGAGGCGGGTGTCAGCCCGTTCTCATCCGGGAACAGCAGTGCCAGCACGGCGAAGGCGGTCGCGACCAGGAACTGTCCGACCAGCTTGTACCGAGGGCGCAGTCCCGTGCTGTCCTGCTGGGAGATCTTGAGGTAATCGTCGAGGAAGCCGACGATCCCGAGGCCGACGGCCAGGAACAGCACCAGCAGCACGGAGACGCTGGGCGAGGTCCACAGCACCAGATGGGTGAGGAAGTACGCCGCCAGCACCGCCAGGATGATCGCGACGCCGCCCATGGTCGGGGTGCCGCGCTTGGTGGCGTGCGTGGTGGGGCCGTCGTCGCGGACGAACTGTCCATAGCCTCGGCGTTCGAGGACCTTGATGAAAAGGGGCGTGCCGAAGATCGACAGCATGAGTGCGATCGCCCCGGAGATGATGATCGCGATCAACGGTCAGCTCCTGTCTGCGGCCCGTCGTGGTCACCGAGACGCTCGAGGTGCTCGACGAGGGGGCCCGCGATGCGGCGCAGTCCTGCGTCGCGGGACGACTTCAGCAGCACCGCGTCCCCGGGCTGCACGGTCCGTTCCAGCACGGCGATCGCCTCGTCGACGGTGTCGAGGTGCTCGGACTCCCCGCCGAAGCTGCCCTCGAGGCTCGCCCCGTGGTGGATGGGGGCGGCGCCGGCGCCGACCACGTACAGCTGGCCGATGTTCAGTCGGACCGCGAGTCGACCGATCTCGTCATGGAGCCGCACGCTGTCGGGCCCCAGCTCCAGCATCTCGCCGAGCACGGCGATGGTGCGGTGGCTGCGGCCGAGGTGGGCGAGCGTCTTCAGCGCCTGCTTCATGGAGTCGGGGTTCGCGTTGTAGGCGTCATCGACGATCAGCGCGCCGCCGGCACGCAGGGCCTGCATCCGCTGCGTGGAGGCAAGGGTGGCGTCCTCGAGGGCGGTGGTGGCCGACGCAGGCTCCACGCCGGCGACCAGGGCTGCGGTCAGTGCCGCCAGCACATTGGCGGCCTGGTGCTCACCCAGCAGATCGGGGCGCACCGGGAAGCTGCCCTGGCTCACGGCGTCGCCACCCAGGGCGGTGAGGCCATCGGGGACCTCGAGCGCGAAGCTCACCCGCGCCTGCTCGTCCAGGGAGAGCTCACCGCCGCGGACGTCCCCGGCGGTGAATCCCCAGGTGACGACCGGGGCGGCGGAGCGCCCGGCCATCGCGGCGACGAGCCGGTCCTCAGCATTCAGGACCGCGCGGCCGCCGGGCACGAGGGCCTCGACGAGCTCACCCTTGGCCTGCGCGATGGCGTCGACCCCGCCGAACTCACCGAGGTGGGCGGAGCCGACGTTCAGCACGAGCGCGATGTCCGGTCGAGCGATCGCGGTGAGCTGGGCGATGTGCCCGATGCCGCGCGCCCCCATCTCGAGCACCAGGAACCGGGTCCCGGCGGTCAGCCGGAGCACCGTCAGCGGCAGGCCGAGCTCGTTGTTGAGGCTGCCGACGGGGGCGATGGTGGGCCCGGACGCGCCGAGGATCACTCCCAGCAGATCCTTGGTGCCGGTCTTGCCGGCGCTGCCGGTGACCGCGAGGACGACCAGCTGCGGGTTCTCCTGGCGGGCGCGGGCGAGCTGGGCTCGGGCCAGTGCGGACAGCGCATCGCGGACGTCGTCGACACGCACGGCCGGGATGCCGTGCTCCTCGGTCACCAGCGCGAGGGCGGCTCCGGCCCCCCGGGCGGCATCGAGGAAGTCGTGACCGTCGACGTGCTCGCCGCGGAAGGCGGCGAACAGATCACCGGGGCCGACGTCGCGAGAATCGATGACGGCGTTGCCGGTGACGAGCTCGTCACCGGTCGCGCCTCCCACGAGTGCGCCGCCCGTGAGGTCAGCGATCTCGCGTGCCGTGGTCTGGAGCATGCTCAGCGTCCTTCGTCCATGTCGTCGGCGCCCCCGCGCGCCGTGTGCGCATCCCGCAGTGCGTCCCGCAGTCGGAGGCGGTCATCGAACGGGTGGACGATACCGCCGATCTGCTGCCCGGTCTCGGCCCCCTTGCCCGCGACGAGGATGGTGTCGGACACGTCCGCCAGGTATGCGGCCAGGGCGATCGCCTCCCCACGCCCATCCACGTCGTGGACCAGCGCGTTCGTATCGTCGGGCACGCCGCTGAGCACCTCTCGGCGGATCGCTGCGGGATCCTCGCTGCGCGGGTTGTCGTCCGTGACGATCACCACGTCGGCGAGGCGTGCGACGACCTCTCCCATACGGGGGCGCTTGCCGCGGTCGCGGTCGCCGCCGGCACCCATGACCACGAGGATGCGGCCGGTGCCGGGGACACCGCGGAGGGTGACGAGCGTCTGTTCGAGGGCGTCGGGGGTGTGGGAGTAGTCGACGATGCCGCGGATCGGGGCTGCGACCACGGACTCCATCCGGCCCGGGACCGTTCCGGCCCGGCCGAGCGCCTCGGTGACGTCCGCGCCGGCGTGGCCGATCGCGGCCAGCAGCAGATCGGCGGCCAGCGTGTTGGCGACGTAGGGTCGGCCCGGGAGCGCGGCCCGCAGGGTGCGGGTGCCGCCTGGGCCTTCGACCTCGAAGGAGGAGCCGTACCCCTCGGGACGATGGGGCCCTGCCCGGTGGTCCGCCTCGACGTCCGTCCGCGTGGCGTAGGTGGTCACGGGGATCAGTGCCTCCCTGGCCAGTCGACGACCCCAGTCGTCATCGACGCAGATGATGCCGCGTCGTGCGTGCTCGGGCGTGAACAGCAACCGCTTGGCCTCGTAGTAGTTCTCCATGGTGCCATGGAAGTCGAGGTGGTCCTGGGTGAGGTTGGTGAAGCAGGCGACGTCGTAGACGACCTCGTCCGCGCGGTGCAGGACCAGAGCATGGCTGGAGACCTCCATCGAGGCCACCTCGACGTCGTCCTCGACCATCCGTGCCAGCAGTCCGTGCAGCTCGGGTGCCTCCGGGGTGGTGCGGACGGTGCCGATCGCGTGGTCCGCGCCCTGCGCGTCGCGATAGCTGGTGCCGCTGGTGCCGATCGCACCGGCAGGGACCCCGAGCTCGAGCAGGGTGCGGGTGATCGCCGTGGTGATGGAGGTCTTGCCGTTGGTGCCGGTCACGCCGATGGCGGCCAGGTGATCGGCGGGACGACCCTGGACCAGGGCGGCGGCGGTGGCGGTGGCGGTGCGCGGGTCCTCGACCACGAGCACCGGCAGCCCGGCGGCCTCGCAGCGCTCCCGACCCGCCGGGTCGGTCAGTGCCATCGCCGCGCCGAGACCGGCGGCCTGCTCGGCGAACTGCGCGCCGTGGGCATTGGCGCCCGGCAGCGCGCACCAGAGGTCGCCGGGTTCCACCGAGCGGGAATCGAGCGTGACTCCGCGCAGCATGAGATCCGGTCCCGGGACCCCGGGGTCGGGGGCGCCGAGCGCGCGGGCGAGATCCGCGGCAGTCGCGCCGCGGGCTCGGCGGGGTCGGGCCGGTTCGGGGACGGGTTCGGTCATGAAGGTCATCGGGCGCTCACCATTCGTTCTCGAGCTCGCGGCCGGGCACGCCGGTCGGGGCGATGCCCTGGTTCTGGAGGGCGAAGGTGGTCAGCTCGGAGAAGGCGGGCGCCGCGGCGCGGCTGCCGGAGATGAAGGTGTTCAGTCCGAAGACGAACACGCCGACCACCAGCTCGGGGTCGTCCGCCGGGGCGACACCGATGAAGGAGGCGGTGTAGGTGCCGTCGCCGACCTGGGCGGTGCCGGTCTTGCCGCCGACCGCATAGCCGTCCACCGCGGCAGAGGACCTCTCATCGTCCACCGAGTTGTCCATCAGCGTGCGCATGGTCTCGGCGGTGTCGCTGGAGAGGACGCGGGTGCTCTCCGGCTCGCCGAGCGGTCGCACGGTGCCGTCGTCCTGCTGGATGCCGGCGATCAGGGAGGGCTGGATCCGCACGCCGTCGTTGGCGAAGGTGCCGACAGCGGAGACCATCTGCAGCGCGTTGACACTGTATCCCTGGCCGAAGGCGGTCGTGTAGCGGGTGCGTCCCTGCCATTGGTCGGCCGGGTGGACGACTCCGGCCGACTCGCCCGGCAGCTCCACGCCGGTCTTCTCCCCCAGGCCGAAGGCCTTGAGGTAGTCGTACCGCGTCGCAGGGGTGACGGTCTCGGAGATCTTCACGGTGCCGACGTTCGAACTGTGCTTGAGCACTCCCGCGAGGGTGAGCCGCTGGTCCGGGTGGTGGTGCGAGTCCTTCACCCGATGGCCGTCGAACCACGTCTCGTAAGGGATCTCGTACTGCGACTCCGGGGTGACCTCCCCCTCCTCGATCGCAGCGGCGAGAGTGAACAGCTTTCCGGTGGATCCGGGCTCGAACACGCTGGAGATCGAGCGGTTGCCGAGGTCCTCGGGGGCGAAGTCACCAGGGGTGTTCGGGTCGAAGCTCGGGTACTCGGCGAGAGCGAGCACCTCACCGGTGCGCGCGTTGTAGACGACGGCGCTGCCACCGGTGGCACCCCACGTCTCGACGGCGCCGGCGACGATCTGCTGCGCCTTCCACTGCAGGTCCCGGTCGATGGT
>JAKDNE010000402.1 GCA_030451965.1 Brachybacterium sp.
ACCCTCGACCCGCAGGTCGGGGACCTGGTGTGCGTCTCCGGGTACAGCCTGTTCGAGCCCACCCGGGAGCCGCTGCTGGAGTTCCTCGAGACTCTGCCCACCGGCGTGGATGTGGTGCTCGATCCCGGCGCTCCCTTCGCCGACTTCCCCCGCGAGGTCCAGCAGCGGGTGCTGGCGTGCACCACCGTGTGGACGTCGAATGCCGATGAGGCGAGGTCGTTCACCGATCTCGACGCTCTCGAGGACACCCCGGAGGCGCTCCGTCGGCGCCTGCGTCCAGGAGCGGTGGTGGTCGTGCGCGACGGGGACCGGGGCTGCCTGGTGTTCCACCACGGTCGCGGCACCGAGATCGCCGCCTTCCCGCAGACGCCCGTGGACACCAACGGCGCCGGCGACACCCACACCGGGGTGCTGCTGGCCGAGCGGGCCCTCGGCGCGGACTGGGAGTCCGCCTCCACCAGGGCGAACGCCGCGGCGGCGATCGCGGTGACCCGGCGCGGGACCGAGAGCGCCCCGAGCCGCGACGAGGTCGATGCGTTCCTCGCCTGAGCGACGAGCTGCGAGGAACGAGCGGTAGGAGCTGAGGCAGACGGCGGAGCATGAGCCCGCGGTCCCGGCGCACGCCCAGCACCGCGCCCTACGATGGAGGCGCACGTCACCTACTATCCGAGTCAGGAGACCATGGCCGAGTCGACCTTCCACGACTTCTCCGCTCTCACCATCGACGGTGAGCAGCGGGAGATGAGTGAGTACCGCGGGCGTCTGGTCCTCGTCGTCAACATCGCCACCGAGTGCACCTTCACCCCTCAGCTGACGAGCCTGCAGGAGCTGACCGACCGCTATGCCGAGCACGGTTTCACGGTGCTCGGCTTCCCCTCGGACCAGTTCCATCAGGACCCCGGCACCGACGAGGAGACGAAGGAGTTCTGCACCTCCACCTACGACGTCCGGTTCCCGCTGTTCTCGAAGATCGACGTCAACGGACCCGCCGCGCATCCGCTGTGGAAGTGGATGTGTGCGCAGAAGGCCGGGGTGATCGGCGGGCGCATCGCCTGGAACTTCACCAAGTTCCTCATCGACGGCGAGGGGAAGGTGCTGCGCCGCTATGCTCCGCTGGTCCCGCCGGTGCGGATCGCGCGACGGATCGAGAGCGAGATCGGTCTGCGGTGACGACCACCCGACTCGGTTGGTAGCGTAGGTCACAGACTTCATCACCAAGAAAAGGGGATCACATGGAAGGCGTCATCGTCGCCCTGGTCGTCATCGTGGGCGTCCTGATACTCGTCGCGATCGTCGCGGCGCTGCTGTTCGGCGGGCTGCGCACCTCGCTGATGTTCACGGTGCACACGCAGGAAGCGATCATCGTCGAGCGGTTCGGCAAGTTCAAGCGGGTCGCGCAGGCGGGCCTGAACTTCAAGACCCCGTTCATCGACAACACCACCCGCCCGGTCTCGCTGCGCGTGCAGCAGCTCGAGGTGAACATCGAGTCCAAGACCAAGGACAACGTGTTCGTCAACGTGCCGGTCGCGGTCCAGTACAAGATCCGCGACGAGCAGGTCGTCGACGCGTACTACAAGCTGTCGAACCCCGAGGCGCAGATCCGCTCCTACGTGTTCGACACCGTGCGCTCGGCGCTGTCCGGCCTCGAGCTGGACCAGGCCTTCGAGTCGAAGGACGACATCGCCCGCAGCGTCGAGTCCACGCTCTCGGAGCGCATGCGGGAGTTCGGCTTCTACATCATCAACACCCTGGTCCAGGACATCTCCCCGGACCAGCGGGTGCGCGACTCGATGAACTCCATCAACGCCGCCCAGCGCGACCGGGTCGCGGCCCAGTCGCTCGCCGAGGCGGACAAGATCAAGCGCGTCACCCAGGCCGAGGCCGAGGCCGAGTCCAAGCGTCTCCAGGGCGAGGGCGTCGCCGCCCAGCGCAAGGCGATCGCGCTGGGCATCGCCGAGCAGTACGAGATGCTGCGCAAGGTGGGCATCGAGAACTCCGCCGAGCAGCTGCTGCTGATGACGCAGTACTTCGACACCATGCAGGACGTGGCCCGCAACTCGCGCTCCAACGTGCTGTACCTGCCCTCGAACCCCGGCGCCGTCGGCTCCATGGGGGACGAGATCCGCACGGCGATGCTGCAGTCACAGGCCGCCGCTGAGGCGTCGAAGGACGCCGACGCGGATGAGGTCGAGGACCGTCGCCGCGTCTCCGCCGATCAGCTGCGCGAGCAGGAGGAGCAGCGCGCGACGCGAGTTCGGCAGCAGGCCGAGCAGCGTGCCCGCGAGGCGCGTCAGCAGACCCAGGACTCGCAGCCGCCGTGGGCCCATCCGGGATCTGCCGACCAGCTCTGAGACCGGACCACCCCGAGGGCCCGGCGCAGCGGATGCGCCGGGCCCTCGCTCATGCCTGGCGACCGATCCCGGCGGTGGATGCCCGCTCGATCACGTGCCAGGGGAAATCCCAGCCCGACTCGAGCTTCTCGCCGCTCTCGGCCGAT
>JAKDNE010000047.1 GCA_030451965.1 Brachybacterium sp.
GGTGTCGATGCCGAGCTCGCCGAAGATCTCGCGGTGCATGGCGACGGTCGCGCCCTGGAGCTCGCCGCCGTCCTCGAAGCTGTACGGCGCCTCGCCGGCGAAACCGACGGTGATCTTCCCGGCGTCCTGCAGCTTGCTCAGCAGGTCGCCCCCGCCGCCGCCGTCGCTGCCTCCGCTGCCGCCGGAGTCTCCGCCTCCGGTGCTGGTGCGGCTGCAGGCGGCGAGGCCGCCCATTGCGGCGGCCGACAGGACAAGACCGCTCCCTCGGATGAAGCTGCGACGGTTCTGCATGGAAGTGCTCCCTTGGCGTATGTCACGTGGTCTGCGGAATCGACAGTGTCCTGAGACACTACAGGTGTCGGACAATCTGACGATCCACGGATCGGATCACCGCCCACGCTAATAGCACCGCCGACGGCTCCGCCCACGCCCGCGGGTTTCGTCATGGGATCGTGATTTATCCCGGTCGGCGTCTGCACCCCACGTCCAGTCGTTCCGGGCGGGCGGAATGTGACGGCGGCGACTCCCTGAGTCACTGGCATCGACACGCCGGGGGCGGATGATTAGATGACGCCCCGCGCGCTCTTCGCGCACGAGCACAGGAGGATTCCATGCGCCCTCGTCAGGAGACGGTCCAGCTGCCGATGATGCAGCCGATCCGTCGACCCTCCATCATCGATCAGGCCGAGCTCGAGCTGCGCAATGCGATCTATTTCGGCGACCTCCGCCCCGGCGACACCATCCCCGAGGTCCAGGTCTCCAAGCAGATGGGCGTCTCCCGCTCGTCTCTGCGCGAGGCCTGCCAGCGCCTGGTCCGCGACGGGCTGCTCACCCAGATCCCGGGACGCGGACTGTTCGTGACCAGGATGGATGCCGGAACCATGTCCGATTTCATCGACTACCGGCTGGGCATCGAGATGCAGGCCGCCTCGATCGTGGCCGACCGGATCGCCGCACTGCGCGCCGCCGACGAGGCTCCGGCCGCCGAGGAGCTGCTGGCACCGCTGCGGGACGCCCTGGAACGGACCCGTCGAGCGCTCGCGGCCGAGGAGGTGATCGAGGCGGGCAATGCTGACCTCGAGCTGCATCAGCTGCTCGCCCAGCTCGCCCGGAACCGCTTCCTGATCTCCGCCATGAGCACGATCGTGATCCTCACCCGGATGGGGAGCTTCTCCGACCCGCTGGGTTTCGGCGTGCGCGCCGACATCACCGCCGCGCACCAGAGCCTGCTGGACGCCCTGTCTGCGGGAGACGCCTCCCGCGCCCGGGCCGTACTGCGCGAGACGCTGCAGGAGCTCGCGGGCCGACTGCGCAGCGGGGAGCATACGCAGCAGGTGGTGCGCGATCCCGATCTGCTGGAGTCCGATGGTCCCGAATGGACGACGCTGAACGAGGAGTGACCCCTCCGACCGCCCGCGCCGGGAATGACGAAAGGCCCCTCTCTCGCGACATCATCGCAGGTGAGGGGCCTTTTTGTCGGCGGAGACGAGAGGATTTGAACCTCCGAGGCGATTTTGGTCGCCTACTCCCTTAGCAGGGGAGCGCATTCGGCCGCTCTGCCACGTCTCCTGGCACCGCACTTCAGCGCGGCACGCCGAGCCAGCATACGGGAGCGGGCGGAGTGCTCCAAAGCGAGAGCACGCAGATCACGTCACACTTGCGCTGGCATCCTCCGCCACCGACCTCACAGGCCGAGCTTCTCCTGCAGCAGTGCAATGTGCTTCGGGGTGCCGACGCGGTACTTCACGAAGGTCAGCACGCCGTCGGCGTCGATCGCGAAGGTCGACCTGATCGTGCCCTGGACCAGCCTGCCGTACATGTTCTTCTCGCCCCAGGCCCCGTAGGACTCCATCACCTGGTGGGATTCGTCGGAGGCGAGGGTATAGGGGAGGTCCTGCTCGTCGACGAAGCGATCCAGCTCCGTCACGGGATCCGGGGAGATCCCGATCACGCGGTAGCCGGCGTCCAGGAACATCTGGTGGTTGTCACGCAGGTCGCAAGCCTGCGTGGTGCACAGCGAGGTGTTCGCCGCCGGGTAGAACCACAGCAGCGCCGGGGCACCGGCCAGCGCGGCGAGATCCACCCTGCCGCCTCCGGCGGTGGGCAGGTCGAGGGCGGGGGCGGCATCCCCGACGGCGAGCTTCACGGGTGCGGGCGACATGGATCTCCTGAGGGCGAGGGGTGTGCCTCCAGCTTATCGTCGGCCCTGTCGTCGGCGCAGCCGGCGCCCGCCGAGGTAGGTCTCGCGGAAGCGGCGCTCGGCGTGCCGGTCGCCGAGCAGCAGCAGCTTGCCCGGAGCGGTGGGGATGGATTCGGTGTCGTAGCCCAGGGTGCCGTCCTCGTCGAGGACGGCGACGATGTGGCAGCCGGTGCGTCGGCGCACCTCGTCGTCGCGCACCGAGCGGCGCACGAGCGAGGCCGGCCGCGGCACCAGGAACAGCTCGTTGCCCTCGGCGACCAGCACTCGGTGGCTGAGCCCGGCACGGTTCCACAGGTCGGTCGCGCCGATGGTGGCGTAGGAGAGCACGCTGTCCGCCCCGGCGCGGTAGAGGGTCGCGACGTTGCGCTCGTAGGTGGCCCGGGAGACCACCTGCAGCTCGGGGCGCAGTCGACGGCAGAACAGCGTGAGGTAGACGTTCAGGTCATCGTCGCGCGGCGTGACCAGCACGGCCGAAGCGGTCTCGAGTCCCGCCCGGCGCAGCACCCGCTGATCAGCGGCGTCGCCCGCGACCACCGCGTAGCTCGCGGTCCCCTCGAGCACCGAGTAGGAGTTCTCGACCCGTCCGGGCTCGAGCTCGACGATCGTGTTGGGCACCCCCTCGTCGCTCAGCGCACGGGAGGCGGCGCGCCCCACCCGGCCGCCGCCGAGGATCACGACGGGTGCCTCGGAGACCGCACGGCTCTGGAACTGGGCGTCGTAGCGAGCGAGGTCCTCCTCCTGGCCGGCGAGCACCAGCACGGTCGCGTCGGTGATCCGCAGGTCGGGGGTCATCGCCCGCAGCCGCCCCTTGCGCATGATCGCCAGGATCCGCACCCGGGAGCGCAGCAGGGGCAGCGCCTCCCCCAGGGTGAGCCCCACCAGGTCGGTGCCGCGGGCCGCGGCCTCGGCGATGATCGTGGTGCCGAAGCTGCCGATGGCGTGGAAGCGGCCCGTCGAGCCCAGCACCCGGGAGGCCATCTCACGTCCCAGCACCTGGCCGAGCTCGAGCACGTGGTCGGCGCCGGCGAGGCCCAGCACGTCGACGGAGACCGGCTTCGAGGCGGTCACCGCGACGGGCACCTTGGCGGCGGCCTGCCGCACGGTGAAGGCGACGTTGGTATTCGCGGTGTCGGAGAGGGTGGAGACCACCAGGCGCGCCCGGGCGGCCCCGGCGCTGCGGTACGTCATCGCGGAGTCGAGCGGGCCGACGACCACCTGCCGCCCCTGGTCGTGCAGATCCCCGGCGAGGGCGATGTCCTCGAGGATCACGACCGCGGGGACCTGGCAGCGCTCGGCCCGGGCGGCGAAGGCCTGGGTGACCGCGTCGGAGCCGACCAGCAGCACGTGGTCCCGCAGCGTCGGCGGGACCCGCCGCGGCGTCCGGGCGGCGCGGCGGCGGTCCAGCCACGGGGTGACGACGTACTGGATCACGAAGAAGGGCAGCAGCACCAGCATGTAGACGACGCCGCTGAGCAGCACCCACATCGAGAACAGCCGGCCCTGGTCCGAGGTGAAGGTGATGTCCCCGTAGCCCAGGGTGGACATGGTGGTGACGGTCCAGTAGAGGGCGGTGGCCCAGGAGTGCTCACCCACCTCGTACGACATCAGGAGCTTGAACACCACGGAGTGCACGACCACCATGAGGGCACCCACCCCGAGGATGATGAGACCCGCCTTCGATCGCCGGCCGACGAACGGCGGCCGTTCGGCGCGCGGGCGCTCAGCTGTCGACAGACCCATCGCTATCCTCTCCACGACCGTCCGGGATCTTGCGACCGCCCGCGGGTGCGGGTCGGCTCCCGAGATCTCCGGGAGCACAGTAGGCCTCAACCGGGCTTCGACGCACCCGACCTGGTCAGGGTGAGCGGAGCGTCACGGCGCGGCGCCGTCGGGGCTCGAGCCGGGTCGCGGGGCCGACGCCGGGGACGTCCCCGAGCAGAGTGGTGAGGGCGCTCATGGAAGGAGCGTAGGCGAGCCGGCTCTCGCACGTCCTTCCCGGCGCCGGGAACGTCACCGCCGGCCGTGGCAGGATGGACCGTCGCCCGAGGTGAGGAGCTGTGCATGGTGGGGTTGGCGGGCGCGGCCGCCCTGTCGTGGACGGCCTATCTGCTGCTGTTCCGCCAGGATGCTCGCCGGCTGCGCACGGGGGTCGTCCTGCTGCTGGCGGTCTTCTCGAGCATCTCGCTCCTCGTCCGCATCGCCCTGTGGGGATCCTCGACCGGGGAGGTGCTCCTTCTCGTCGCAGGTTCTCTGGGCCTGATCGGGACCTCGGCGCTGGGCCTGACCACGCTGATCGGCGCGCTCGCGGTCTCCCGCCGGGAGAGCGGGGTCCTGGGCCGCGTGCTCTCGGGCCTGGGCGGGCTCGCGCTGCTCCTCGCCCCGTGTGCCGCAGCGGGCCTGGCCGGGACCGGAGGCCCCATCACGAGCGGAGCGTCGATGATCGCGGCGGCGATCGCGATGCATATGGGGCTCGCCTATCTGGTGTTCCTGGGTGCCACGATCCCGTACCAGCTGTCCCCACCGTCCCGCGAGGGCACCGGGATCATCATCCTGGGCTCCACACTGCGTGATGGGCAGGTCCCTCCCCTGCTGCGTCGCCGCCTGGACCGTGCCGTCGCCGAGCGCGGACGCCTCCTGGCCCTCGGGATCGATCCGCTCATGGTGCCCTCCGGGGGCAAGGGTGATGCGGTGACTCCGGCCGAGAGCGAGGCGATGGCCGCCACTCTGACCGGTGAGCTCCGGGTGCCGTCTGATCGGGTGCATGCAGAGACCGAGTCCCGCACCACCGAGGAGAACCTGCTCCTCTCCCACCGGATCCTCGATGCCACCGGTCATCGAGGGCCCTATATCGTCTCGACCAGCGGCTACCACGCCTTCCGTGCCGCACTGCTGGCGCGCGGGCTGGGATTCGGCGACGCGGCGATCGGCGGTCCGACCTCGATGTCCTATCTCCCCACCGCGACCCTGCGGGAGTTCGTCCTGACCATGTCGTACCGCAAGCGCTGGATCGCCGCATCGCTCCCCGTGACGCTGGGCCTCGTGGCCCTGCTGGTCCGCGCGGTGACGCTGTCCCTCTGAGAGCTCAGCGACGCTCGTCGAGGGCACGCACCCCACGCCAGGCCGCGGGGATCAGCGCCGCGGCGAGTGCGGCCTTGACCAGGCCGCCGGGGATGAAGGGCCACAGGCCCGCAGCGAGCACCCCGCCCAGTCCCAGCTCGGCGCCCATCACGGCGTTCAGGATCATCGCGAGGTAGGGCACGCCCAGCAGGAATGGCACCGTGCTGGCGGCGACGAAGCCGACCATGGCGAGCACCGGACGGCGGTCCCAGGCACGCTCGGCGAACCAGCCGGCCACGAAGGCGGCCGGCACGAAGCCGAGCACGAAGCCGAAGCTCGGGGACATCACCGAGGCAGGACCACCGCTGAACTCGGCGAACACGGGAGCGCCGGCGAGACCCACCAGCAGGTAGGTCAGCAGCGCCGCCGTGCCGCGGCGGGATCCGAGCGATGCGCCGACCAGGATCACGCCGAGGGTCTGTCCGGTGATCGGCACGAGCGGCAGCGGAATGGTCAGCTGGGCGAGGAGTGCGACGACGCCGGCGCCGGCGAGCACCAGCCCCGCATCCTGTACGCGGGTGCGATGGGGGGTCAGGACATCAGCCAGGACGGGACGACGAGCCGGGACGGCGATCGCGGACATGGAACTCCTCGGTGCGGGGGATACGACAGGGACAACACTACGGCCCGAGCAGCCGGGGTCACAGCCGTGCCAGCTCCCCCAGATCGGTGCGCGTCCACCACGCACCGGTCTCCCGCCGTTCCTGCCGGGTCGCGTACCGGTACTCGCACAGGCGCACCCGGATCCCCGTCGGCGCCTCACCCGCGAAGGGATCGATGCGCAGCAGCCGCCGCACTCCCGGATCTCCGCTGCGCAACTTCTCGAGAAGGGCGACGAACCATCGCTCGGCCCCCGGACGCAGGGCCAGGAACCACATCTGCCAGTCGAGCCGCAGGTGGTAGGGGGCGAACTGCCGCGAGCGCCGCCGCACGTCGCCGGGCTTGCCGGGGAACTCGTAGGGCAGCCACTCCCCCTCCGCGGCGGTGTCCGGATCGGCGGCGCGGGTCCCCTCGATGACCACCTCGAGACGCCGCTCGGTCATCGAGCCGAAGGCGCCGTAGGCGTTGACCAGGTGGAAGCGGTTGAAGCTCGCGTTCATCAGCTGGCGGGAGGAGAAGAGGTTCCGCAGCGGTGCCCAGGAGAGGACTGCGAGACCGACGAACACCGCGAGGATCAGCAGGTGCCACCACAGCGGCGAGGTCACGCCCGGCACCGGTGTCCCGAAGCCCGGCCAGGATCCACCCACCATCCAGCGCAGGAAGGAATCGCTGATCGCGGAGCATGCCACCAGGATGGTGAGCCAGTTCAGCCACGCGTAGTTGCCGGTGACCACGAGGAACAGCTGGGTGAGGATCACCGCCGCCGCGGCGATCGACGCGACGGGCTGGGGCAGCAGAACCAGCCAGATCACCCCCAGCTGCACGGTGTGGCTGCCCAGCACCTCGAGCCGGTGCCACCAGCGCGGCATGAGGTGCGCGAGCCGGCTGAGCGGGCCGGGCATCGGCTGGGTCTGATGGTGATGGTCCATCGCGGTGAGGTCGCGCCAGGAGCTGTCGCCCCGCAGCTTGATCATCCCGGCACCGAACTCGAGGCGCAGCAGCATCCAGCGCAGGAAGAGCAGTATCAGCAGCGGCGGCGCGACCGCCTGGGAGCCGAGGAAGCCGACGAGGAACCCGCATTCCAGCAGCATCGACTCCCAGCCGTAGCCGTAGAACACCTGGCCCACGGAGTGGATCGAGAGGTACAGCCCCCACATCGCCCCGAACACCACGATCGTGGTCCAGGCCGGTCCCTGCTGCGGCAGGCCCAGCACGGTCAGGGTGCCGAGCAGCATCCCCACCAGGCACATCACCCGCAGCAGACGGTCGCTGTACGGGGTAAGACGCCAGCGGAAGAGGGTGGGCCCCGCGCGGTCGCCGGCGCGCTCGAGGAAGTCCGGCACCGGCAGCAGTCCTCGCTCGCCCAGCAGCACCGGGAACTGATGGAAGGTGGATCCGAAGGCGAGGACGAACACCGCGGCGACCCCGCGCTGGATCACCTCTCGGGCGATCGTGAAGTCGTGCCCGTCCAGCAGACCGAGCCAGCTGCTCCAGTCCACGGCGCTCACCTCCGACAGTGCGGTCCCTGCCCCCGATCATCCGTCGGGATCGGCCGCGTGTCACCCCTGCGGGCGCGGCCTCAGGCCAGGTCGAGGAGGTGCGGGGCGAGGCCTGTCCAGGTCCACCAGGTGCAGGCCGCGAGCACTGCGGCGAAGCTCAGCGTCCACACCCATCCCGGCACCGGTGACAGGGTGGCCAGCTGGGCGGGGTCGTCGGTGCGGCCCCCGGCGCGGATCACGGCACCGAGGTGCCGCCAGGCCCCCAGCAGCAGGAACACGCCGCCGGCGAGGGTGAGCACGGCGGTGAGCACCGGGCTCCCCCACCACCACAGCGCACCCACCGCTGCGGCGGTGCCCAGCACTGCCGCCAGGGTGTGCAGGGAACGGGTGAAGATCACCGAGAGCACGAGCACCACCAGTGCGGCGAACAGGGCGGTGGGCGCCCAGCCGTGCAGGGCGATCTGGACCAGCACCGCACCCACCAGCGCGGGCGCGGGGTATCCGGCCCAGGTGGAGGCCACTCGGCCGAGCCCGCGACGGGGGCCGACGGTGACCGCGTGCCCGGACATGTCCGCGCTGACCACGAATCCGGTGAAACGGCGACCCATCAGGATCCCGACACTCGCATGGCCGAGCTCATGGACGATGGTCACCGCGAGTCGGGCGAGGCGCCACGTGGGCGGCAGCACCACCACCGCGAGCGCCACGAGCAGCGCGGCCGGCACCCACCATCCCGTGGCGGGGGCGGCATCGGGCAGCAGCCTTTCCGCGATCTCACGTCCGAGGGTGCGCAGGTCCATCAGGTCATGGTGACAGCACCGACCCGGAGCCCGCTGGGAACGCCGGGCCAGGAGTCGTCCGCGGACGCGAGGACGCCCGCCTCCTCCGGCTGATGCCGGAGGCGACGGGCGTCTGGATCAAGCAGCCGCTCCTCGGAGCGACCGGAATGCTCAGATTCCGCGGATGTTCACTGCCTGCATGCCCTTGGGGCCCTGCTCGGTCTCGAACTCCACGCGCTGGTTCTCCTCGAGGTCGCGACGGCCGGTGCCGGCGATGGCGCTGAAGTGCGCGAACACATCGGCGGAGCCGTCCTCGGGGGCGATGAAGCCGTAGCCCTTGTCGGAGTTGAACCAGGTGACGATGCCAGTAGCCATGGCGATATTCCTTCGTAGTCGTGAACCACATGCGTGGCCCGGGTATCCGTGACGACGGCGCCGCCGCGGATGGGGTGCGCCCCGGGCGTCACGGCGACCGTCGAGGTCACCGCTGCCGTGTCGGGGTGCGGGTGCGGCCTCACAGGCCGACTGAGCCGCGGTCGACGACAGGTCGTCGCCGATGCGGCTGATCTGGGGCCCGTGGGCCGTGGAGATCCCTCCGGCGAGCACGGCGACGGAGAGGTCACCAGTGGCTCGGAGCCGTGAGGGAGCGAAACGCTCAACGGGGACCGCGAGCGGAGTGTCATACGGGGGCAGTGCGGAGGAGGTGATGAATTCCCAATTTCTTCGGAGGTGCGCGACCGTCGTCGGTCGCCTCCGGGGAGGCATCCTGCGCCGTGCACGATCAGACTACGGCATCGGCCGGGATGCCGCGACCGCTCGAGGACCCCGGTGTGACCTACCGGACGCTCCCGCAGTCGGGGAAGGCCGCTCGACGGTGCGAACGGCACCACCGTCCAGCACAGGATTCCTGACCGATCGATCCTGGCCGGTGCGCGTCGCCCCGTGGTGTCATGGGCATACGCGTCACATGGAGCGAGACGGAAAGGTCCGCATGACCGGGAGCGAGAGCACATGACACCCAAGACCATCGTCCTCACCGGGGCATCCGACGGGATCGGTGCGGCCGCTTCGCGTCTGCTCTCCGAGCAGGGTCACCGCCTGCTCCTCGTCGGCCGCTCCCCCGAGAAGACCGCCGCTGTCGCGGGCGAGGTCGGTGCCGACCACTTCGTCGCCGACTTCGCCTCGCTGGCAGAGGTGCACGAGCTCGCAGAACGCCTGACGGACGCCGCCGGCGATGACGGCATCGATGTGCTCGCGAACAATGCGGGCGGGATCTTCGGCGACCCGCAGCCGACGGTCGACGGCTTCGAGAAGACCTTCCAGGTCAACCATCTCGCCCCGTTCCTGCTCACGAACCTGCTGCTGCCCGGGCTCCTGCGGCGCGGCGGCAGCGTCGTGAACACGTCGAGCGCGGCCCATCGCTTCTTCGGGCGCCTCGAGCTGGAGCGGCTCGGCGACGTGCGGCACGTGAGCGCCCGGCGCGACTACGGCGACGCCAAGCTCGCGACCGTGCTGTTCACCCGCGGCCTGCACCAGCGCTTCCATGACGACGGGCTCTCGGCGGTCGCCTTCCACCCCGGGATCGTGCGCACGAGCTTCGCCGCCGGCTCCCGCAGCGGCATGCGGATGGTCTATCACTCCGCTCTGGGACGGGTGCTCCCGATGATCAGTGCCGCGCAGGGCGGAGCGAACCTCGCCTGGCTG
This sequence comes from Brachybacterium sp., assembly GCA_030451965.1. Lineage (GTDB taxonomy): Bacteria > Actinomycetota > Actinomycetes > Actinomycetales > Dermabacteraceae > Brachybacterium. The sequence continues at coordinate 9,900 of JAKDNE010000047.1, forward strand.
CTCGCCGGCACCCCCGGGGTCACCTGGACCTCCGGGCGCTACTACGACCGCTATCGGCCCACCGCCCGGGTGCACTCCCAGGCCGACGACCCCCACCTCGCCGACGCCCTCTGGCGCCGCAGTGCCGAGATGGTGGGTCTGGGCTGATGGTCGGCGCAGGCCAGTGATGGCTGAACCACTTAGATCCCGGCTCTCCAGGCTCCTGGCACCCGCCGCTCCGACGGGAGCGCCCCGCACGCTCGGTCGGATCGCTCTGGGCGGCATGCTCGCCGTCGCCGGGCTCAGCCACCTCACCGTGGCGCGTGGGGAGTTCACCGCTCAGGTGCCGCAGTCCCTTCCGCTCAGCGACGACACCGTGGTGCTCATCTCGGGTATCGCCGAGATCGTGCTCGGCGGCGCGCTGATGCTGCTGGCCCGGCGCCGGGTGCCGGTGGGCTGGCTCGTCGCGCTCTTCTTCGTCGCGATCTTCCCCGGCAACGTCGCCCAGTGGGTCCACGGCCGCGACGGCTTCGGACTGGACACGGACGGCGCACGGTTCGCACGACTGTTCTTCCAGCCCGTGCTGGTCGCCTTCACCCTGTGGTCGACCGGCGCCTGGAGGGATCGACCGCGTCGGGCCCCGGCATCGGGCGGCCGACACATCGAACACGTCGAATAAGGTGACGGCGTCCTCCCGACCGCGCCGCATCTCCCAGGAGTCCCCATGACCGTCGTCGTGACCGCCGTGTTCTACCCCAAGCCCGGAAAGAAGCAGGAGCTGGCCGAGGCCATGCGTCGAGGCATCGAGGCCGTCCACACGGAGAACGGCTGCGAGCTGTACGCGATCCACGACGCCGAGGACGGCACCATCACGATGATCGAGAAGTGGTCCTCCGCCGAGGCGCTGGACACCCACGGCGACAGCGACCAGGTGAAGATCCTCCGCGCCGACATCGCCGACCTCGTCGAGAAGCCCGGCCTGGTCACCCGGATGACCCCGCTCCCCGCAGGCACGGAGGCCCAGGGCCTGCTCTGAACCGCGGGGGTCGGTGGACGACGGGCCGGGACCCCGCCCTCCGCCCCGTAGGATCACGGGATGTCCGAGCCCGCTGAGCCCGCTGAGATCACTACCGATGACCCCTCCCCCGACCGCGGGGGTGTGCCCTGGGCGTCGATCCTGCGCAATGCGGTGTTCGTGCTCGTGGTGCTCGCGATGATCTGGCTCGCCCTGAACGTGCGCCTGCCCTCCCTGGACCAGATGCAGGCCGAGATCGCGGAGCTGGGGCTGTGGGGACCGTTCTTCTTCATCGGCCTGTACGCCGTGGTCGCGGTGACGCCGATCCCGGTGACGATCATGGCGGTCGCCGCGGGGATGATCTTCGGGCTGCCACTGGGAACCCTGCTGTCGATGATCGGCGTCGTGATCGGCTGCTACGGCGGCTACGGGATCGCCCGGCTGCTGGGCCGGGACACCGTGATGAAGCTGCTCGGCTCGCATGCCGAGGTGGTCGAGGAGCGGCTCGAGGACGGCGGCTTCTATGCGGTGTGCACCCTGCGTCTGATGCCCGGGATCCCGTACTGGCCGGTGAACTACGGCAGCGGCGCTCTGGGCATCAGCAGCCGCGAGTTCCTCACCGCGACCGCCCTCTCCGCACTGCCGGGCCAGATCTCGCTGATCGCCGTCGGAGCCTTCATCGCGGACGCCACTCTCGTCAACGGCCTCGCCGTGGGGATCTCCTGGATCGCCGTCCTCGTACTGACGCTGCTGTCCTATCGGCGCTGGCGGGCCACCCAGTAGCACCGTCCGCGCTGTTCACCGGCCTGTTCCCGGCACTACACTGCGAACAGGCCACCCGGGCACCTCCTCTCGGTCCTTCACCGGCCCCTCGGGATCTCGCTTCTGGCCACAGCGCGTCGCCCGACGCGCGCCGTCCCCGTCGGGGCACGCAGCGCCCCGGCCGTCCCTGAGGATGTGGCATGAGCACTACGACCGAGGCACCCAGCGGGTTCAGCCCGCGCGTGGCCCTGCAGAAGGTCGGCACCTCCCTGTCGAACATGGTGATGCCGAACATCCCCGCGCTGATCGCGTGGGGCCTGTTGACCGCTTTCTTCATCCCCGACGGCTGGACCCCGAACGCCCCGCTGGCGAGCATCGTCGGCCCGATGATCCACTACCTGCTGCCGCTGCTGATCGCGAACACCGGCGGCCGCATGATCTACGAGGCGCGCGGCGCCGTGGTCGGCGTGATCGCCACCATGGGTGTCATCGGCGGCTCCGACTGGCTGATCGCCCAGGAGAACGCGCAGCTGCTGGAGAAGTGGCTGGCCGAGGGCAATGCGGAGGCGGACTTCGCCGCGCTGGGCGAGGTCCACATGTTCATCGGCGCGATGATCATGGCACCGCTGGCGGCCTGGGTGATGAAGAAGCTCGACCGGCTGTGGCAGGACCACATCCCGGCCGGTTTCGAGATGCTCGTGAACATGTTCTCGGCCGGCATCTTCGGTCTCGCCGCCCTGGCGGCCGGGTTCTTCGGCCTCGCCCCGCTGGTGAACGGGCTGATGACCCTGCTGTCCAATGGCGTCGCCGCCCTGGTCAATGCCGGACTGCTCCCGCTGGTGTCCCTGCTCATCGAGCCGGCGAAGGTCTTCTTCCTCAACAACGCCATCAACCACGGCGTGCTCACCCCGCTGGGCATCTCCGAGGCTGCCGTGGACGGCAAGTCCATCCTGTTCCTGCTCGAGGCCAATCCCGGCCCCGGCGTCGGCATCCTGCTCGCCTTCACCTTCTTCGGCCGCGGCGCCGCCCGCGCCTCCGCCCCCGGCGCCGCGATCATCCAGTTCTTCGGCGGCATCCACGAGATCTACTTCCCCTACGTGCTGATGAAGCCGATCCTCATCATCGCCGCGATCGGCGGCGGTATGACCGGCGTGTTCGTCAACGCCGTGTTCCACACCGGCCTCATCGCCCCCGCCTCCCCCGGCTCGATCTTCGCGATCTTCGGCGTGGCCGCCCGCGATTCCTACCTGGGCATCGGGTTCTCGGTCCTCGCCGCGGCCGCGGTGAGCTTCGCGCTCTCGGCCCTGTTCCTGAAGCTCGGCAAGCAGGAGGACGGCGACATCGCCGCCGCCACCGCCAAGATGGAGCAGATGAAGGGCAAGAAGTCCTC
>JAKDNE010000403.1 GCA_030451965.1 Brachybacterium sp.
CCTCGCCATCAGCCCCGTCGGCGCCAGCCGCGCCACGGTATAGATCGCCTTGTACCGCTTGCTCGGCACGGACACGGCCTTCCCGCGCGCCGCGTCCCGCAGCGACTCCTCGACCACCCGCGGCGCCTCGAGCCACAGCCAATCGGGGATGCCCTCCTCGCCCTTCGCCAGGCCCAGGCGGGCGTGGAAGTCGGTGTGGGTATAGCCGGGGCAGACGGCGGTGACGGTGACGCCGCGGGAGCGGTAGTAGCTGCTCGCCCAGCGGGAGAACATCACCTGCCAGGACTTCACCGCCGCGTAGGTGGAGCGCGGCATGACGGCCGAGGCCGAGGAGATGTTGAGGATCGCGCCGGAGCGGCGCTCCAGCATGCCCGGCAGCACGGCGTGCATGAGCCGCATGGGCACCTCGACGTGGAGGCGCAGGTGACGCGCCTCGTCCTCGATGTCGTTCTCCTCGAAGGCGAGGGGGAGTCCGAATCCGGCGCTGTTGACCAGTGTGTCGACCGGGCGCGCAGCCTCCGAGACGCGGCCGACGACCGAGGCGATGCCGCCGGGGGAGGAGAGGTCCGCGCTCAATACTTCGACCCCGCCCGCGCCCGCACGTTCCAGCTCGGAGGTGAGCTCCTCGAGCCGGGCGGCGTCGCGGGCGACCAGCACGAGATGGTCGCCGCGACGAGCGAGCTGGCGGGCGTACTCGGCGCCGAGGCCCGAGCTGGCACCGGTGATCAGGGACGTCGTCGTCATGGGGTGAGCCTAGCGGCCCCTGAGCATGCCGCCGGCGCTGTGTACGATCGCTCCCGTACGGCGATGCAGTGTCGCGATCGCCCTCCCATGCCTCGCGAAAGTCGTCGTCCCCGCCGTGTACTCGCTCCTGCTCGCGATCATCTACGTCGCCTTCGTCAGCCTCGGCCTGCCGGATTCCCTGGTCGGTTCGGGCTGGCCGGTCATGCACCAGGACCTCGGCGTCCCGGTGGCGTTCGCCGGCATCATCACCATGATCATCGCCGTGGGGACCATCGTCTCCAGCCTCGCCTCCGAGCGGGTCACCCTCCGCTTCGGCACCGGCGTGGTCACGGCGATCAGCGTCGGGATGACCGCCGCCGCGCTGGTGGGGTTCTCCGTCTCCGACCAGTTCTGGATGCTGTGCCTGTGGGCGATCCCGTACGGGCTCGGCGCCGGCGCGGTCGATGCGGCGCTGAACAACTACGTGGCCCTGCACTACGCGGCCCGGCACATGAACTGGCTGCACAGCTTCTGGGGAGTGGGTGCCTCGATCAGCCCGTTCGTCATGGGGTTTGCGATCTCCTCGGGGCAGGGATGGTCCACCGCCTACCTGGTGATCGGCCTGGTTCAGGCCGCCCTCACGCTCGCGCTGCTGGCCAGCATCCCGCTGTGGGGCAAGGTCGACCGTGAGCGGTCCGGGACAAGGACTGTCGACACCCATGACCTCGCCGAGGACGCCCCTGCAGCGCAGCGCCGCGCGCCCGTCCCGCTCACCACGGCGCTGCGCATCCCCGGCGTGGTGCTGATCCTGCTCACCTTCTCCGCCTACTGCGCGGTCGAGAGCACGGCACTGCTGTGGTCCTCGACCTATCTCGTTGCCGAGCGCGGGGCGCTCCCCGCGGCGGCGGCCACGTTCGGCGCGCTCTTCGTGCTCGGCCTGACCGCCGGGCGCTTCCTGGCCGGCTTCTTCGCCGAGCGCCTCGGGGACCGGGCGCTGATCCGGGGCGGTTTCGTGATGATCGGGGTCGGCGCACTGATGCTCGCGCTCCCGCTGCCGACGGATGTGGTCGGCCTCGCCGGGCTCGTCGTCGTGGGGCTCGGCTCCGCGCCGATCTACCCCGCGATCATCCACTCCACCCCGGTCAACTTCGGCCGGCGCAACTCCCAGGCCATCATCGGCATCCAGATGGCTGCCGCCTACACCGGCTCCACCCTCGCGCCACCAGCCTTCGGCGTGCTCTCCTCCTGGACGGGGATGTGGATCCTCCCGCTGTTCATCGCCGTGCTGGTGGTGGCGGGCCTGGTGCTGTCGGAGCGGGTGAACCGGGTGGTGGCGGCGCCGGCGCCGGCCTGACGCCATCGCGTGACGAGGTGAGCTCCACTCGACCGCGGGGTCGTCGCCGGCCTCGGCGGGCGCGCGCTCAGGCGCGCTCGCCGAGCCCGATCACGTGCTCGGGAAGGCGCTCGTTGCTGCCGTACATGAAGTGGTTCGCCATGTTCTCGGAGAACCGGCTGGCCTCCGGGGTGCGACCCACCGCCTCGGCGACCTCGCGGATATGGATCGGAGCGGCGCCGCAGCACACGCCCAGGTAGTTCACGCCCAGCTCGTAGGCCTCCTCGGCGAAGGCCCGGATCTCGTAGCGGTTGGTGAACAGGGGGTCCAGGGCGGTGGGGAAGGTGCGCCCGTGCGGGGAGGGGACGGTCGCCGCATCATCCGAGAGGTTGAAGAACGTCGGCTCCT
>JAKDNE010000404.1 GCA_030451965.1 Brachybacterium sp.
CTGGGCGTGATCGTGGACGGCAACCGCCGTTGGGCGAAGGAGGCGGGGGAGACCACCGAGCACGGCCACCGTGTCGGCGCTGCGAAGATCCTCGAGTTCCTCTCCTGGTGCGACGGTCTCGACATCCCTCTGGTGACCGTCTGGATGCTGTCCACGGACAATCTGCGTCGACCGCCCGAGGAGCTCATCGCGCTCTACGAGATCATCGGCACCACCATCGCCCAGATCATCGAGGCCGGCTACTGCGTGCGGCTGACCGGGAATGCCGAGGAGCTGCCGGAGGCGATGCGCGCCGACATCTCCCGCGTGCAGGAGCAGACCTCCCTGGAATCCGGGCTGACGGTCAACGTGGCGATCGGGTACGGCGGGCGCGAGGAGATCGTCGATGCCGTGCAGGAGCTGGTGCGGGATCTGGCCGCACAGGGCCTGGACGGGGACGGCATCGCCTCGGGGATCAGCGTCGAATCCGTGGCCGAGCACCTCTACACCCGTGGACAGCCCGATCCGGACCTCATCATCCGCACCTCCGGGGAGCAGCGGCTCTCGGGATTCCTGCTGTGGCAGTCCGTGCACTCCGAGTACTGGTTCTGCGAGACCTACTGGCCCGGATTCCGTCGCATCGACCTGCTGCGCGCCCTGCGGGACTTCTGCCGGCGCGAACGCCGCTTCGGCGCCTGAGCGGACAGACGCCGCGACCTCGTCCGGACTCGGGATCGCAGTCACCATGGCGCCTCGTCTGCGCCTGAGCGGATGCTGCCTCGACGCCAGCTGTCGCGCCCGAACAGCATCGTCCGCCTCCCCGGGACACTCCCGCCCGCCTCCCGGGAGCCCTGTGTGACCGGTGGCACACTGGGGTCATCGGGGGTCCGGCAGAACTCCTGATGACGATCGGGTGAACGTCGGCTCCGCACCCTGTGGGGCTCGCCCGACGGCGGGCGCCCACGGGGCTAGGGTCCAGGCATCCGCGCGATTCCGGGAGGCTCCCATGGACGAGACGACCATTGCCCGCCAGGCGATGCCCGCCGACGACGGCACGACATCGCTGCGGCCCACCCGCGGTGCGGAGAAGATCGGAGCTGCGAACCCCGACGGCGCACCGGTGGTGCCCTCGCTGCTCCCCGGCGCCGCGCAGCAGATGCTCGCCGAGGTCGAGACGGGCGTGATCACCTACGTGCTGGACACTTCGGTGCTGCTGTCCGACCCGCAGTCGCTGCATCGCTTCGCCGAGCACGACATCGTGCTGCCGATCGTGGTGATCACCGAGCTGGAGGCCAAGCGCCACCATCCCGACCTCGGCTACTTCGCCCGCCAGGCACTGCGAATCCTCGATGACCTGCGCGAGCTGCATGGCAACCTCGCCCAGCCGCTCCCGATCGGCAAGGACGGCGGCCACGTGCATGTCGAGCTCAACCATATGAGCACCGCCTCCCTGCCGGACGGCTTCCGGCTCGGTGACAACGACACCCGCATCCTCGCCGTCGCGAAGAACCTCCAGCTCGAGGGCAAGAACGTGGTCCTCGTGTCAAAGGATCTGCCGATGCGCATCAAGGCCTCCGCCTCCGGCGTCCACGCAGAGGAGTACCGCGCGGAGCTGGCGCGCGACCGTGGCTATACCGGTATGGTCACCGCCACGATCAATGAGCAGACCATGGCTGATCTCTACGACGGTCAGACCGTCGAGATCCCCGAGATCGCCCACCATCCAGTGCATACCGGACTCACGCTCACCAGCCCGCGCGGGTCCGCGCTGGGCCGTGTGACCCGCGAGAAGCAGGTGAGACTGGTCCAGGGCGACCAGACCGTGTTCGGCGTCGCCGGCCGCTCCGCGGAGCAGCGGGTCGCGATCGACCTGCTGCAGGACGAGTCGATCGGCATCGTGTCCCTCGGCGGGCGCGCCGGCACCGGCAAGAGCGCCCTGGCACTGTGTGCGGGCCTCGAGGCGGTCCTCGAGCGCCGTACCCAGCGCAGGATCATGGTGTTCCGTCCGCTGTTCGCCGTCGGCGGTCAGGAGCTGGGCTATCTGCCCGGGGATCAGGGCGAGAAGATGGGGCCCTGGGGCCAGGCCGTGTTCGACACCCTCGGCTCGATGGTCTCGCAGAACGTCATCGACGAGGTGCTCTCCCGCGGCATGCTCGAGGTGCTCCCGCTGACCCACATCCGCGGCCGCTCCCTCCACGACGCCTTCGTGATCGTGGACGAGGCGCAGTCCCTGGAGCGCAACGTGCTGCTGACCATGCTCTCCCGCATCGGCCAGAACTCCCGCGTGGTGCTCACCCACGACGTCGCCCAGCGCGACAACCTCCGCATCGGCCGTTACGACGGGATCGCCTCCGTGGTCGAGGCGCTCAAGGAGAAGGAGCTGTTCGCCCACATCACGTTGCAGCGCTCCGAGCGGTCCAAGGTGGCGGAGCTGGTCACCCACGTGCTGGACGAGCCGATCCTCTGAGGGCGGGGCGGAT
>JAKDNE010000048.1 GCA_030451965.1 Brachybacterium sp.
CACCGGCGCCCAGATGGGTATCGACCACCTCTCGGGCGGCTCCTTCTATGTCGACCCGCTGGGCTGGGTGCTCCGCGACGATGTTCCCGTCACGAACTCCAACATCTTCCAGTTCGCCAAGCCGGGGACCGGCAAGTCAGGAACCACCAAGGCCTTCTGTAACCGGATGATGCCCTTCGGGTACCGCACCCTGATCCTCGGAGACCCCAAGGACGAGTACGAGCCGCTATGCCTGGCGCACAACGTCGACCCGTTCGCTGTCGGCCCCGGGATGCGTACGCGCGTCAACCCTCTCGCCAAGGGGCCCTTGGGGCAGGGGTGGGACCGACTCTCAGCGACCGAGGCCCGCAAGCGATCGATGCTCATCTTCTCCCGCTGGCTCATCTTGGTGAAGGGCCTCGTCGGGAGCATGAAGATTGGCCAGGAGCACGTCCCCTTCGGACCCGATGAGAGCGACGTGGTCCGCAACGCCCTGCAAATCCTCACCGGATACGCCTCCGGCGATACGCAACTGCGCGAGACCACCATCCCGCAGCTGTGGCACCTGCTCAAACACCCCAGCGATGATCTGATCCGCGCCTGCGAATACGGCTCCACACGCCAATTCCTCGACGAGACTCGACTGCTGCGCAACGCACTGGGGGAACTGGTCACCGGTGCCCTGGCCGGACTGTTCGATGACCACACCAACATCGAGATCGACTGGGACGCCCCGATCCAATCACTGAGCCTCTCCCGCTTGGAGGGCCTCGGCGACGAAGCCGTGGGCATCGCCCTGCTGTGCCTCAACTCATGGGGGCGCGGGCTGCGCGAGCTCGCCGACCCCGGCGACCTGCGCATCGTGGTCCGCGACGAAGTCTGGAAGCAGATGCGCCTGGGGGTCTCGGCAGTGATGAGCTTCGACGCCGACCTCCGCCTCGCACGCGGCGCAGCAGGCAAGGGCGGGGACATCCAGTTCGCCAACTGTCACAAACCCTCCGACCTGCTCTCGGTAGGCGACGCCAACTCCCAGGCAACCGCGATCGCCAAGGACCTCCTCGAACTGGCCGACATCAAGATCCTCGGCGGCCAAAAGCCCCGGGTCGCCCAGGAACTGGACTCCATGCTTGGCCTCGGCGACCTCGCCCAGGACCTCGTCTCCGGGTGGGCGATGCAGGGCAAGGGACGCGCCCTGTGGTGCGTGGGCGATTCGATGTACAAGGCGCAGACGGTGCTGCACCCGACCGAGAAGGAGTTGTACTACACCAACGCAGCCATCGAGGCCGCGGCCTGACTGGCCAACAACATGACCATGAACAAGGCCGCCGTCGCCGGATCCCTCAGCGTGCTCCTGGCCATGGTCGGTCTGCCCCTCACCGTCGCCCTGGTCGTGACCCTGACCAGCCAAGCAGCCGCGAAATGTCCCGAAGGGCCCACCAACCAGGCGGCGACCCCGGCAGCTGGACCGGGAACCGTGCGCGTGGCGCAGGCAAACCTCAAGGTGAGTCTCTCGGGCCGCGAGTTCCGGAGCGACCTCGCCACCGTTGCCTCCTCGAACCCGGACTTCGTCTCCCTCAACGAGGTCTCCCGCCGCTCCAACCAACAGATCACGCCGCCCGGCTACCGGGTGTGGCGCAAGGCCCGCAACGGCGATGACGGCACTGCGGTGATCTGGCGGAGCGACAGGTGGGAGCAGGTCCGCAGAGGTCGCATCATGATGGTCGGCCACGGCCCACAGCGATGGGACTACGACCGGGCAGCAACGTGGGTCACCCTCACCAACGACAAGCTCGGTGAGGTCTCCATGATCTCGGTGCACCACATGATCAACCCCGCCAAGTACGGCCCGAACAAGCCGCGGCGCCAAAGCCTGTACCGCCAGGGCATGGAGAAGTTGAAACAACTCATCGCCTCGCTCTCGGCTGCTGGTCCAGTGTTCGTCGCGGGCGACTTCAACAGCCAGTGGAGCGCCAATGATCCCTGGGGACCACGCGCGATGCTCCGCGCGGCCGGTATGAAGACCACGATGGACGCTCTGGGCAAGGAGACCACCCACGACGGCGGGGGAGCGATCGACTACCTCCTGTACCAGCCGGTGGTGGCCACCCCCGCTCGGCAGCACACCACGAACCTCAACAGCGACCACCACCTCCTTCGCGCCGACTTCCACCTCGGCCGCCGGTCCGGGCAGGCCCACACCAATCCGAAGAAGGCAGGGGGAGCGCAGATGGCCCCGGCCTCCATCTCAACTGCGACGCAGACCTCGCAGGCTTCCCACGTGCAGGCCGGACTGATGCGGCTGCGCTTCACAAGCGACTATCCGACCCTGACCGAGGAACAGGCCAGCAACGCGATCGCCATCGCGCAGACGGCCCGAGAACTGAACGTGCCACGACAGGGCCTAGAGATCGCGATCGCCGCCGCCATTCAAGAATCAAAACTCGAAAACCTCACCGGAGGCGACCGTGACTCGGGTGGCCTCTTCCAACAACGACCCTCCGCAGGGTGGGGTACCCGCACACAGATCACCAACCCGAGACTGGCGACCCTGGCCTTCTTCGGTCGTGCCCCACACACGAACAATCAGGGACTGCTCGACCTCCCCGACTGGCAGAGCCTGCCCCTGACCGTCGCGGCCCAGCAGGTGCAGCGCTCCGCCCACCCAGACCTGTACGCACAGTGGGAACCGGTCGCCAAGGACATCGCCGACCTCCTCGGCGGCGACCTGCCAGGCAACACCACCGGTGCATCCGAGGACTGCGAACCTCCCGGGGCCAGTACCGACTGCCAACCCATCGACACCGGAGCGGAGAAGGGCCTCACCCCCGATGCGCGGCTCGTGCTGCGCAAGATCAACGCACGGTTCGGACCCCACACCTACGGCGGCGTGGGAGAACGCTCGAACAACCCCACCTCCGACCATCCCGCCGGACGCGCCGTGGACGTCATGATCGACGACTGGGAGACCAAGAAGGGCATCGCCCACGGCACCCGCATCGCCGAATGGGTACGCCAACATGCCCGAGAGCTGGGCATCACCTACGTCATCTGGCGTGCCCGGATCTGGAGCACAGGCGACCGTGGCTGGCGCTCCTACAGCCACCCATCTGGGGGAAGCGACCCCACGCTGCAGCACATGGACCACGTACACATCTCCGTGCACGGGGAAGAGGCGACCAGCGACTGCACCACCGGATCAGGCAAGACCGTCTACCCCGTTCCGGCCGACTACACAGGAACCGACCGCCACAACTGGCACTCGTCTGGAAGCAGCTGGAGCTCTTGGCACTCCGGCACCGACTTCTCCGCCCCCTGCGGCACCCCGGTCTACGCCGCACACGCGGGAACCGTGGAGATCGACACCACCCAAGACTGGGCCGGCCCCCGGTTGGTCAAAATCACCACCGGCGCCGACTCGGTAAGTACCTGGTACGCCCACATGCAGGAGGTCACCGTGAGCCGTGGGGAAAGCATCCGTCCCGGTCAACGAATCGGGATGGTGGGCGATGAGGGCAACAGCAGAGGGTGCCACCTGCACTTCGAGGTGCACGAGCGCAATGGCTCGATCTATGGCCCCGACAACGTGAATCCCTCCGACTGGCTCGCCGAAAACGCCGGCCCCGCCAAGTCGTGAGCCCGAGAACCCCCCAGTACGCCCTAGGGACGTAGGAGAGGAGGCCGATACGGATGCAACACGAACGACGACGTGACCCATATCCCTGGACCTGGGAATTGCCCACCCTGGGGCTCGTGCTCACCCTGATTCTGCTACTGGTGGGCATCCAGGTCGGCCGCGGCCTGGCGAATCTCACCGCGGGCGCCGGATGGACCTGGCCGGACACAAGCACCGGAACCGGGTTCCCCTCGCCACTGGCCCGAGCATTTTGGAGCAGCCTTCCTGCCGTCCTCACCGGAGATGCCGCCGCGGGCCTCCCGACGCCGGACCCCGACCACGTGGCCGGCCCGCTGACCGTATGGGCTGGAATCGGACTTGTGGAGCTGCTGCTGATAGCGGGCGCGGTCTGGGCAAGCATCGCCTTCTACCGACGTGGCCCGGGTCGTATGCGAGGCATGGCCACGCCTGCTGAAGCCGAAGCGCTGCTCGGCCTGCCCCGACTGCGAAAGGTCGCCGGGTTCGTCCGTCCCGACCTCCACGGGAAGCACTCCCACCCGCCGGCTGTCCACCGCACGGCGGGGGACCTTGCCGAGTCGAACATAGACCTGGGCCGGAGGCTGAGTAGTCCGTGGCGTCGCCCCGGGCGAGGACACGAGACAGGAGATGGGCGATGAAACTGAGGCTGAACCCCAACGACCTGGGGTGGCAGATCGGTCGAGGACACGAGCCGCGCTGCGGGAACCTCTGGGTGCCCTTCGACCGGACCGCGGGAGTCATCGGCCCGCAAGGCAGTGGCAAGACACTCGACCTGCTCACCCCAGCGCTCCTAGGCGCGCCTGGTGCCGCACTCGTGACGCTAACCAAGGTCGAGGACCTGCTGCTGAGCCTGACCGAGCGCTCTCGCGGTGACCGGCCGTGTGTAGTCCTTGACCCCTTCGGGTTGGCCGATGGAGTCGTCGACGAGCTCACCTGGGACCCGATCGGCGGCTGTGTCGACCCCAAAGTCGCGGAAAGGCGGGCCAAGGCCTTCACCGCCGGAACGGTGAAGGGTGCGATCAGTGAAGGGACCGGCGACGATGCGGCTCGTTTCTACGCTGCCGAGTCCGCCAAGGTGCTCCAAGGCTTCTTCCACGCCGCAGCGTTGACGGGCAAGACCCTCGAGTCCGTCCTGCAATGGGTGGCCAACCCCACCGCCGCGAACGAACCGCACGAGATCCTCCGAAAGCACCCCCATGCCGAGCCCTTCTGGCACGGCCTGCTCTACGGCGCCCTGCACGGAGATGACCGCACAGCAGGCAACACCACCACAACCGTCCAGCAAGCCATGAGCCTCTTCTTCCAGGCCGACATCCGCCGCCGCTGCATCCCAGGACCCGGCCGCCCGGCCACCGACCTGGCCGAGGTGATCCGGCGGCATGGCACGATCTACCTGCTGGGCCGCGAAGACCCCTACGCGAGCGCCAGCCCGCTGATGACCGCTGTCGCCGAGCACGTGCTCGACACCGGGCTCCAGCTGGCCCACAACTCCCCTTGGGGAGGGCGCCTGTGCCCCCCGTTGCTGGCCTGCCTGGACGAACTCCCCTCCACCGCCCCGCTACCCACCCTGCGCACCCGGATGTCCAACGAACGGGCGCTCGGTCTGTCATTTATCTGGGCCGCCCAGACTCGCTCCCAACTGACCAGCATCTTCGGCGAAGAGGGCGCCGGCGACCTGATCGGACTCACCAACGTCCTCGTCGTCTTCGGCGGCTCCAAGAACGTCGCCTTCAACCGGGAACTCTCCGAACTCGTCGGACGCGTCCGCATCGGCCGCCGAACCCACCGAGGCCAAGGAAACTCGGGATACGAAGGCGACGACATCGCGATCCTGGAACCCGAGGAGATCAGACAACTGCCCGAACGTCAGGCGTTGGTGGTCGCAGAGAACGGAAAGCCCATCATCGCCCAACTTTCCCGATGCGTCGAAGGAAGAGCGGGTCAGCAGTTGCTTGCCGAGCAACGTGACCTGCGGGAACGGCTGACCCAGGACCGGCGCCTGGTGATCACTCCCGAGGCACGCACCGAAGCCGCGCTGGTTGCAGCTCGCCGCCACGGCTTCATCGACGACGACCGGCGGGACCAGACATGAGCACCCAACCCCATACGCGGACAATGTCGGCGTGCATGGTGAGCCCATTCCCGATCCCGGGTGGGCGGGTGCAGCACGCCTATCGCGAGATGCACCTCGCCGCCAACGGAACAGCGGAGCAGCAGCAGGCGCTAGGAAACCATGAACTGCTCCCACATCCGTGGGAGCCAGCTACCTGCCTGGATCCCGAACTACGCCACCAGTTGTGGCTCTGGCTCGACGAGGTCGTCATCTGGCTCAACCACGAATACACCTGGGACCTCTCCGGCCTGATCCCAGGATGCTGGCCCTCCCACCCGCACCTGATCCACGAGATCGCGGTCATCGCTGACCAACGCCGTCGAGCCGGGTTGGCCAAGAACAGCGATGCGTTGGAGGAGTGGCACCGCTACTGCCTGCCCGCCTTCTCCGACCGAATGCGCAACAGAATCCGCGCCCACTGCGAGGACAAGCATGGGCGATGGCCCGGTAAACCACGACACAGCGAGCATCTCAGCCAAGACGCCACCGAAAAGCGTGAGGACGCATTCGCGCGTGACGTTGATGCGCTGCAAGCCGCCCAGCGCGGCCAGGCCCTCGGCCAGCCGCTGCCACGGCCCCGACTGGTGGAGGTCGACCTCGAAAGTGGAGAGATCCACGGGCACGATGAATGATGTCGATAGAAGAACGCGCACGAGCCACAAGCCGCGCCCCGTCGGCGACACCTTGGGTCTGGTCAGGACTTGCGGTTCCTCCGGGCCTTCGCCATCTGACTCTTGAATCTGCGCACGTTCGCGGTGACCTCGACGTGGTCGGAACGAAACCATCGCAAACCACCTACACGGGTGAACGGTAGTCGACCAGCTAGCACCAACTGGTCCACCCGCTTTCGTGAAATCCCAAGTTGCTGCGCGACCTGGATCGATCTCAACCACTCGTACACGTCATCGGGGGGCCCCGTGGACTGCTTCCGGTGAGCTCGAACTGCGGCCCGAGCTGCTCTCCTACGTCGGTCCTGTTCGCGTGCCTCGAGGACGGACTCTAGGAGGAGTGAAGGCTGTCCCCGTGGGCCCGACCGTTGGGTGATCAAGCCCTCGCGGACCATCTTGGTGATGGTTGTTGGGCTGAGTCCCATGATCTCGGCCGCCTTGAGGTGAGAGACCCATACCGTGTCCACATCCCTGATCGGATCACATCCAGCACTTGAGGTGAAGCACCTAGATCTGACGCCGCTCCTGCTTGAGCCACAGTGGTCAACGACGCGGGGCCTGTGGGACTTCACGACCGGCGCGGGGAGTGTCGCGTCGCTCGTGTGCGGCGCCCCTCAGGCCTGCAGCGGGAGATTCGGTGACGTCGAAGGTGACATCGAGCCGTGACACCAGTCGGTAGCGCAGATCATTGGCGGGCTGGACCCCGAGCGGCGCTTCGCCGACCAAGGCACGTGACACCGCGGCGACATCGTGGCCTTGGTCGTGCGCCTCCTGCATGATGGCCGCGGTGGCTGGCCAATCGCCTTGGTCAACCAGCCGGGGATCCAGCTCGCTGGCCAAGGGCGCCCAACGCTCGGCAGGAGACTTCTCGGCGGCTGCTTGCAGTCGGGTCCGGACATCGCTGCTGTTGGCCAGCTCGTTGCGGGCGACCTCTCGGGGGTCGGCGTCCCAGGTCGAAACCGCGTCGCGTAGGTCGCGGCTCGCCTGAAATTGGGAGAGTTGCAGCCGCGCCGCGGTGGTGGCCATCCCGGGGTCCCACGCGGCACCGGGCCGGGCTGCGAGCACCCTGGCCGTGGCCAACCGGGCTTGTTCCGGAGGCAGGTTGGTCAGTCGCTCGTTGAGCAGCCGCTCGCCCAACGGGCGCCGGGTCTCCAGGGCGGCGACCAGGGCCGCAGGGCCACGCAGCTCGAGTAGGTCGGCCGGGTCGAGATCGTCGGGGAGGTGTGCGTAGCCCGGGTCCATGCCGTGCGGTGTGAGCATCCAGAAGTCCCGTTCGGCCGCGACCTGGCCGGCCACGTCGGCGTCGGTGGCTGAGACTGGGTCCCGTCGCCCCACCGCGAGCGGGGCGGCCAGCTCGTCCGGGAGCCAGGTGCCGAGCGGGGCGAGACCGATGTAGCGGCCGGCGCTGGCGAAGGTGACGGCGATGGCGTCGATTGGCCCTTCGACGAGGACTGGGATGCTGCCGGCCTCAAGGAGGTCATCGACCGTGCCGAACAGTTGAGCACCCTTGTGGAACAGCGCAGTGTCGGCGGTGTTGAGGTACTTCGGTCCCCCCTTGTCGGCGTCGGTGAGTCGCGGGTGTCGTCTGCCAACGAACCCAAGGACCTCCTCGCCTCCGGTGCCGGGTCTGGTGATCGGGAACGTAGTCCGGTCGCGGAACCTGTCGATGAGAGTGCCGCGACGTGAGGTGACCGCGACCCCTGCCTCGAGCATCTCTTCGTCCCGCACGTCGTGCCGGCGTAGGTGGTCGACCAGATTCGTCCACCCTGCCGGCGCCTGCCCGGGCCGGAAGTGCTCGTGGCCAGCGAGATCGACTCCGAACCGCTCGGTGAGGTAGTCGCGTCCCCAGGAGTCGACGAAGCAGTTCTCGAAGAACTTCTGGGTCAGGTTGTTAATCTCCGCCATCCGCTCCCGAGTGACCGTGCAGCCCTCGAAGTCGGCCGCCCGTCCATACATCCGGCGCAGATCTGCCTCGGTGGTCTCTAGGTCGGTGATGCCACGTAGGTCCCGCAGGTAGTCGGCGAGGTTCAGATCGGCCCATATGTCCTGCTCCTCGGCGTCCTCACCGGCCTGGAGTGTCGCGTCGGGGTCGAGCCCGGTTGAGAGTTCCGGGCCGTTCTCGGCCAACGGCGCGTCGTGGTCGGCTGGGTCGCCGACCACGGGGGCATCGGCCGGAGGTTCGACGCCTTCCCACAGGTCCTCGGGCGGCTCTTCCTCAGGGTGCGGCAGATCGCGGCTGTGTGGGTCGGGGATCGGGTCGAGTGTGATGGAGGTGTGCCACACCAGGGCTTGGCACTCATCCACGTCGTCGTAGGGCATCGGGGTGCTCGCCGTGAGCAGGCCCTCTAGCTGCCAACCGCGCTGCATGCCGTGGTCAAGGTTCGCGACCAGCGCAGGCCACCAGGTACTCGCTTGGAGCCGCTCGGCGCGCAC
The DNA here is from genome assembly GCA_030451965.1 of Brachybacterium sp. Taxonomy (GTDB): domain Bacteria; phylum Actinomycetota; class Actinomycetes; order Actinomycetales; family Dermabacteraceae; genus Brachybacterium. The sequence goes on from JAKDNE010000048.1 coordinate 8,846, forward strand.
TGCGCCGACCAGTTCGGCGAGGAGCGGCGCCCAGTCCGCGTGGACCTGGTCGTGCTGGATGGGGGTACCGACCTGTTCGGCGACCGCGAGCGTGAGATGTCGCGCCATGCGCCACCACAGCGCCGCGGCGGCGTGCTCGTCAGGAAGGGGCCGCACTTGGACTGCGGAGCGCAGCAGTTGGTGCGCGTCGAGACCGGTGCGCGACATAGCGGCGAGTCGTTCGGCGAGCAGGGGAGTGAACTCGTCTCCGCCTACCTGCGGCGCGACGGCGTGCAGGAGGTGGCGCCACTCCTTGAGGGCAGGCGTGTGGTCGCCGGTGACCTTCCGTGTCAGGCGACGCTGGTACGTGGCTGCGGCCTTCTGGAGCTGGGCCGGCCCGGTGGGGCGCCGGTCCTCGGCGGCGACCTGCATGGCTGCGCGCCACACCTCGACGTCCGCCACGGTCGCGTCGTCAGCCCGGAGACCGTTGTGTGCCCACGAGGGCAGCGACCCGCTGCTGGCTGCGGTCCCAGCACGATCCCGGACCTGGTCGGCGAGGTCGGAGACGAGCTGGGAACGGCCGGTGAGATAGGCCCCCCAGCGCGCGTCTTTGGCGACTCGGGTGGGGATGCCGGGTGTCCATGGCAAGGGCCCGACTCCAGCGTTGCGGTGTCCAGTGGCGTCCAGTCGCCAGTCGAGCACGGCGGCGCGGTCGTGTGCTGAGGCCAACTCATGGCCAGTGGCGGCCTCCTGGAGTAGCGCGGCGGGGCTCTCGCCGTGTGCGCCGAGCAACAACAGATGGGCGCGCAGGGTGGGCCAGGCCGCCTCGTCGACCAGGCCGGGGAGGACCTGCTCGACGGTGGCATCAAGTGCATCGACGACCTCGGGACCGACGACCTGCTCGGCGGCGAAGTAGAGGCTGTCCAGGTACTGCTGGGTGGCCGCACCGAGCCGGGTGGCGGGGTCGGCCTGCTCGCGCATCAGGGTGGTCGCGGACCGTTGGGCGGCGTCGTTGGCCAGCATCGACTCGAGCATGTCGGTCGGTGTGAGCGGGCGGATCAAGGTCGGGTGGAGGACCGAGTGCGGATCGCCGTCGCCGACCAGTTCGAGGTAGATGTGATTGGCGACGGCGCCGCGGGACATCAGGGTGTACAGCAGCTGACGCGATTCCTGGCCGGTGGCCAGGCCGTGCGTCTTGTCCGCGGTCAGGCCTTGTGCGCGGTGCACGGTGGAGGCGTACCCGAGCTCGGTATGGCTGCGGACGAAGGCTGCGGGAAGCCGCACGTGGCGGCCGTGCTTGAGGTGCTGGACCGTGAGCTCTCCGTTGTTCTGGTTCACATCGAGGACGGTCCATCGATCGCCGTTCTTGACCCAGTCAGTGGCCGAGACGCGTAGCCCACGGTCGTTGTCACGGGTGACGACGATGTCCCCGATGGTGGCTGAGTTTCCGTCTGCGAGTGCGGCCCACGGCCCCAGAGTCGTGGGGTCTGCGCCCTCCAGGCGGCTGGCCTGTGCGCGACGGTTCAAGTCGCTGACCAGCTCACGAGAGGGGGCGAGCATCATGGAGTCCAGTCCCTGGCCACGATCTGCCTGCCACGACGCGAACACCTCCTCGGTCATCGTGGCTAGATCGCCTACACGGACGCGGCCGTGGTCCAGGTAGAAGCCGAGCGACTCGGGCTTGCCTTCCCGCAGCGCCAGTGAGGCGGCACCTTCGGCGGGGTCTTGGAACCGGACCAGTTCGGTGAGTTGGAGCGCGCCGTGGGTGGCCTGGATGTCACGGAGGATCCCGCCTGCACCGATCGCGGCCAGCTGCTGGTCGTCGCCGATGAGGCGGACACTGCCGCCGCGGGTGAGGACGTGGCTCACGACGGTGTCGAGGGATTGGGTGTCGGCCATGCCGGCTTCGTCGATGATCAGCAAAGTGTTGGCGCCGATGTCGCGCGCTGGTTTGAGGTCGTTCTCGATGGCGGTGACGAGCATGGCCAGTGAGTCTGAGGGAGCCTGGATCTTCTCGCCCAGCAGCTTGGCCGCGCCCGTCGCTGTGGCCGCTCCCATTACCGTGCCACCAGCCGATGTCCAGGACCGCGAGAGCACTTCCATGGCTGTGGTCTTGCCGGATCCGGCCGGGGCGATCGCTAGTTGGAGTCGGGCGCCGGAGGTGGCCATCTCGCGCACGAGGGTTGCCTGTCCGGCGTTGAGGGCGAGTCCGTTCGCCTGCGATTCCAGGAGTGCGACCCCGACCCTTGACTCCTCGACGGTGAATCCGTCGCGGCGGCCGGCGGCGGCGACAACCCGCTGCTCGGCCCCCAAAACCTTGGATGAGGTGTACAGGTCGGCGCCGGCCACGGTGTAGACCGAGGAGCCGTCGACCCGGCGTAGGTCGGGAGTCTCCGCGAGGCCGTCCGATGGTCGCGCGAGGCTGACCGAGTGGCCATCGAGGACGTCGCGGACGAGCAGGTCGGCCACGGCGCTGACCTGGCTGGTGGGCACGTTCGCGGTGCGTACCTGCCGTTGGGCGTCGGCGTAGACGTGCCAGTACTGCCAGGTGGCCCGACTGCCCTCCATCGTTGCCACAATCCGGGCGGTGGCCGCACTGAACCACTTGGAGTCGGTCAGCGATGCGGCGGCAGCCTTCGGATTCAGGGCGCCGTGGATCATCTGCTTCAGCCGGCGTGCCGACCCCAGCACTGCGACGGCTTCGCGGTCCCAGGCGTCCCGCTGCGCGGCCAGGGTGCGGGGCTCGTGCTTGGCCTCGCGGGTCTCCAGGGTCGCCTGCTGGGCCAGGTGCAGCGCCTCGACTGGCGTTGCGGGGCGGCCATGCGTGGCCTGGAACTGCATCGCGAGGACTGTGCGCCGGTCCTCGACGTTCAGGCGCCGCTTGGAGAACCGGGTGTTCAGGGCCGGGTCGACGCCGACGATCTCGCGCACCGGCCGCTTACGGGCATCCTCGTTCGGGCGCTCCGCGAACCGCACCCCGAGAGTGTCGACCAGGTGGTGCTCGAGGGCGGTGTTGTAGACCTCCGAGGCCGCCACGGTGGCCTTGAACAGGACTCGGCCGTCGATCGCGCGCCACTTGCCGTCCAGGGTCTGCACTTTGTTCGCGACCGCGACGTGGGTGTGCAGATCGGGGTCCCCGGCGCGGGAATCGCGATGGGTGAACGCGGTCGCTACCAGGCCGCGGACGTCGACCTGACGGACCCCGTTGGTGCCCATCCGGGTGAACAGGGCCTTGTTCTCCACGAATCCCAGGGCATCGGAGACGGCCGTCTGGTGAGCCCGCTCAATCAGGGCAGCGGTCTTGGGGTCGGCCACGGCCCACAGGGTGGAGACGCTCTTGACGGGGCTGAAGGTGAGGTCAAAACCGGCAACGGCATTGGTCTTGGGCCGCGAGTGCTTCGCGATTGTGGCCGCGAGCTCGCGCGCATCGGCTGCGTCTCTGCCGTGCTCGTCACGGAAGAAGTCGTGTGCGACCTCGGTACGGATCTTGGCGCGATCGGCGGCCGGGATCGGCCAATCGGCGGGCAGTCCTGCGGCGTCATTCGCGGCGGCGATCCGTGTCGCTACCTCGATCCGAAAGGTGCTGACATCGTTCGCATACACCTTGAACGGCAGACCCAGTCGACTGGCGGCCCGATACTCCGCGTCGGTCGCGGTGGCTTGGCCCGGGCGTCCGATGCGCCGGTCCAGCTCTTTGACTCGTTCGTCGGCAAGGGGATGGAGCCCAGCACCGAACAGTGCCGACATCTGGTCCGAGGTGACGATGTTGCCGACCTCGAGGCCGTCGATGCCGGCCATGCCCGAACCCACCCATACCCCGGGGCTCTCACCCTTCTCGGTGTAGTAGCTGGCCAGCCCCACATGTCCCTTGTCGGTGGCATCCAGCGCTGCGACCTGACGGGTCAGATAGTCATAACCCGATCCCGCAGTGAGCTTGTGGATGCTCATCGTCATAGCCCCCTAGGGCAGCCGACACGCCCTTCGCGCTCACATCCGCCCGCGCGAAGGGCGTGAATATGCCCTGGGGTTGATTCGCGGCCTTGTCTCCGGGAATGCAAGAGGTGTGTGGAGGTTGGTTGTTGGCGTCTGAGGTGGGGGGACGTGGGGC
>JAKDNE010000049.1 GCA_030451965.1 Brachybacterium sp.
GCCGCGCCCGCCCAGGGCGACCCGCCCGCGCTCGAGCACCTCGCGCGTCGTCTCGGCCACGTGGTCGAACGCCTGCGCGCCGCCGAGGTGCGTCTCGCAGTCGGCGAGCGACTGGGCGAGCTCGGCATCGACACCGCACGGGTCCTCATCACCGATGACCTGCACACCGCCTTCCTCGCCGGTGGCGTGGGCGATGACGGGCTGCTGGTGCTGGCCGGCACCGGGGCGGTCGCGGTGCGGTTCCAGGGCCGGGAGGCGGTCGCCCGCCGCGACGGGATGGGATGGCTGCTCGGCGATATCGGCTCCGCGGTCTGGCTCGGACGACGCACCCTCGAGGCAGTCGCCGCAGATCTCGACGGTCGGGGGCCGCGCACCCGGCTCACCGAGGAGATCGGCGCGCTGATCGACCTGGATCTGCGGGAGGGCCGAACACCGCCCTCGAGCACCGGGGACCCGCGCCAGGACCTCATCCGCGCACTCGACGAGCAGCTCCCTGCCGGTGCCCCGGCCGCGCTGGGCCGCTTCGCGCCCGTGCCCGGGAGGATCCCCGAGGATCCGGTGGCCCGCGAGATCCTCGACACCGCGATCGCGCACGTGCTCGACACCGTGCGGGTCCTGGATCCGCAGGCGGAGCTGCCCGTGGTGCTGGCCGGTTCCGTGCTGACCGGTGCCGGGCCGATCCACGACGAGGTGACCGGGGCGCTGCGCGACGAGCATCGTTCCTTCTCCACCGCCCGGACCGGCCTGCCCGGTGCGCTGCTGCTGGCGCGGGAGCAGGCGAGCAGGGCGCTGCCCTGATCCCACTGATCCCACCGCCCGCTCTCCCGCGCCCGACTCCGTCACGCCCGGCGCGAAGCGGCAACCTGTCCCTCGCGCGACGATTAGGATGGCCAGCGACTGCCCGCCGCTGAGCCGGGGGCCCGGGACCGTGCCGGGCACCGCGCGCCGCACGACTCGGAAGAAGGCTCCCCTCGATGCCCGATCTCCACGACCAGATCCCCACCCGCGAGAAGGTGCTGATCATCGGTGCCGGTCCCGCCGGCCTCGCCGCCGCCGCGGCGCTGAAGGCGCTGGAGGTCCCCTTCGACCTGGTGGACCGGGCCCCGCACGTCGGCGGGATCTGGAACCCGGAGCGCGAGGACTCCCCGGTGTGGCCCACGATGGAGATGATCTCCTCCCGCGAGTTCACCCAGTACGAGGACATGCTCCAGCCGGTCTCCTTCCCGGAGTACCTCTCCCCCACCCAGATGGCGAAGTACCTGCGTGCCTACGCGTACCGGCACGATCTCACCGAGCACTTCCGCCCCCGCACCGCGGTGCGCAGCGCCCGCCCCTTCGGCGAGGGGGTCTGGGAGGTCGAGCTCTCCACCGGTGAGGTGGGGATCTACCGCGCAGTGATCTCCGCCCACGGCATCTCCGAGCACCCCCACCGCCCCGCGTGGGCCGCCGAGGTCCCCTCGTCGGTGCGGGTCATCCACGCGAGGGACTGGAACGGGGCCGACGGTCTCGAGGGGCAGCGGGTGCTGGTGGTCGGCTCCGGGCAGTCCGCCGCCGACATCTCGGTCGATGCTGCCCGACGCGCCCTCGACGTGCGCTGGTCGATGCGGACCGGTCACTGGGTGGTGCCGCGCCGCATCGCCGGAGTCCCGGGCGACGTCGCGGCCTCCCGCGAGCCGTCCGTGCTCGGCGGGCTGAACGCGAAGATCGCCGAGACTGTCGTGCGCCGCACCGTCGGCCATCCCGCCGACGTGGGCCTGCCCGCTCCGACAGCACCCCTCCTCGAGGACGCGGTGATCGTCTCCGACGACGTGCTCGACCGGGTGCGCGAGGGTCGGATCACGCCGGCCGGCGACGTCACCGGCGTGGACGCCGACGGCATCGTCACCCATCTGGGCACCGGCTCCCACGCCGGGCACCTGAGCTTCGCGCCCGACCTGATCGTGCTGGCCACCGGCTACGAGTCCCATGCCAGCCACTTCCCCGAGGACCTGGTGCCGCGCACCACGGCCGGGGCGCCCGACCTGTTCCTCGGTGCCTTCGCCCGTGGCCGTGACGACCTGGTGATCCTCGGCCAGCAGCGGGTCTCCGGCGGGGTCCTGCCGATCCTCGTCGAGCAGGCGGACATCGCCGCCTTTATGCTGGCGGCCACCCGTGAGGGCTCCTCCCCCGCGCTCGAGCAGTTCCGTCGCGTACGGGCAGGGTCCGAGGTGGCCGTGCCCGCGAAGCCCGCCCCTGCTCCCGGCGGTGTGCGCGGCCGGGTCGAGGGCCTGCTCGGCGCCCAGAAGGTCACCGCCCGTCGCGGCGCACAGTCCGCCCACGAGGCGGAGGAGCAGCTCGTGCCGCAGGTCGACCGCGACACGCTGCTGGCGCGGCTGCGCTCCGTGCGCGAGCTCTTCGACTGACCCCGAGCAGCCACCGGGGATCTCCCGTCCCCAGCCGAGCTGCCACCAGGCACCCGCCGTCCCCCACCAGGCCGCCACCAAGCTCCAGCCCTGCCCGGCCAGGCCGCCACCAGGTTTCTGTCGTATATGGGGATTGAACGGATATATGCCGTTCAAGCCCCGTATACGTCAGTTCTCTGGTGGCCGTCAGCTCTCCGGTGGGACCGGGTGGCGCCGGGCGGGGCGTATCGCGGCCGCGGCGGCCCCGGCGAGCGCCGCAGTGGTGACCCCCACCACCGCGAGCACCGCGATGCCCGCCGAGTGCTGATCGGCCAGGGCGTCCGCCCACCAGGTGCGACCGGTCGCACCGAACCAGCTGGACGCCACCAGCGCGTCGCTGAGCAGCAGGGCGGCACCCGCGCCGAGCACCAGCAGCAGCGGGACGGCGGTCACCGCTGCGAACGCCCAGCGCGGGGCTGTCTCCGGCACGGTCCTGACCGCGAGCGCCGTGAGCACGCCCGCGGCCAGGGCCAGCACCTGCAGGGCCAGGTGCGCCGCGTGGCCGTCGAGCGCGGGGCGCAGCAGCGGACCGAGGTAGACAGTGATCAGCAGCAACGGGCCGAGGGCGGCGAGCAGCGCCGCGACCCACCAGCGCTCGCCGACGAGGACGCGCAGCACCCTCGGCACCACGCCCACGCTGCCGAGCAGCACCCCGGCGGGCACCATCAGCAGCAGATGCTGCAGCACGTGCGCGGAGATCAGCACCTTGCCGTAGACGTTCAGAGGTCCGCTGGTCAGCAGGACCAGCGCCACGACGCCCAGCACCAGGCGGAGGCTCTGGGCATATCGGCGGTGCGGCGCGCCCGGTCGCCACCAGAGCAGCACCAGCACGCAGGCCAGGGCCAGTCCGAAGGGTGCAGGTCGCCAGGAGCCCAGCACGGTGAGCAGCTCCGGCGTCGGCGGCAACGGATACCCGGTGAGCACTCCGGCCGGTCCGGCGGGCGGGGTGCCGGCCTCCGCGGGCGGTGGGGAGGAGCTCATCGCGGCGGCGAGCGCGACCGCGAGCCCCATCAGTGCGAGCTCGAGGATCGCCAGCTGTCGATAGGTGCTCCGTGCCTGCTGCCCGGTGCCGGGGGTCTCGAAGCCGAAGGCGATCTGGCGGCGCTGCAGGACACCCAGGGCACCCAGCATCAGCAGCAGCACGGCCTTGGCGAGGCCCAGCTGGACGTAGGCGCTGGTGAGGATCTCCCCCGGGGAGTTCATCCGGACGGCGAGTGCCCACACGCCGCTCAGCGCGAGTGCGATCCAGCAGATCAGGGCGAGATGGGAGTAGCCCCGCACCACTCGCGCGTCATCCCGGCTGCGGGCCGGCAGCATCTGCAGCACTGCCAGGCCGCCGAGCCAGATCCCGACGGCCAGGAGGTGGATGAGCATCGTCGAGGTGCCCACCTCGTGGGTCTCGTCACCGGCGGCGTGCCCGGTCATCGCCGCGGCGAAGGCGACCAGGCAGGCCAGAGCCGCGACCGTGCGGGCGATGCCCACCGAGGTGTCGAGCACGGCGACTGTCGTCGTCACCGCTGCGAGGACGACCCCGGTCAGCAGCCAGATCCCGAGGTCGGTGCCGAGGAAGACCGGCAGGTCCGAACCGAAGCGCGGGGAGCCGACGGGCTGACCGGTGGCGACCGCGTAGGAGAGGCCGAGGGAGATGCCGCGCAGCAGGGTGGTCGCCCCGGCTGCCACGGCGACCACGAGCAGGGCGCGGGCGCGATCGGCCGCATCCCGCAGCAGCCAGCCGGCGATCGCGGCCCCGCCGAGCGTGAGCGCGCCGGCGAGGTCGGCGAGCATCGCGGCCACGGGTGCACCGCGGCGGGCGATCGGGCCGGCGTCCATGAGCACGAGGTTGTCGCCGCCGGCAGCGTCGGCCGCGAGGACCGACAGCGCTGCGAGCACTGCGAGAGCGCCGAGCAGCAGCAGGACCACCGCGGGTCGGGGCCGCGGCTGGAGGGGTGCGGTCATGAGGCGAGCACCAGGCCGAGCCACAGCGCCGCCATCCCGGTGCCGGCGCTCAGCAGCAGGTAGGCCAGGGTGAGGGAGAAGGTCCGCCGACGCACGAGGTCGACGACGTCGAGCGCGGCGGTGGACATCGTCGACAGACCACCGCAGAACCCGCCGGCCAGCATCAGGTAGAGGAACTCGGCGGTCCCGCCGGCCGAGCCGAGCCGGGCGACCACGAGGCCCAGCAGGAAGCAGGCGAGGATGTTCGCCAGCACGGTCGAGGCGGGCCGGACCTCGTCGCTCAGGTGCTCCCCGCGCCGCGCCACGACCAGGCGGAGCGCGAGCACACGCACGCCCCAGCGCGCCACGGAGCCGAGCCCTCCGCCGACGCCCACCAGCAGTGCCGCTACCAGCAAGCCGCCCGCGCTCATGCCGTCCCCTCCTCGTCCGCAGCATGGCCTGTCATCTGCCACCGGGCCAGACGCCGGCCGCCGAGCAGACCCAGCACGATCCCGCTCAGGCACAGCACGACCGTCGCCACCGTGTACGTCATCGCGAGGACCGGGAAGTCCGCTCCGATCATCGCCGAGCCCTCCAGCACCACTGCGGAGAAGCTCGTGAACCCCCCGCACAGCCCGGTCCCCAGCAGCGGCTGCAGCCAGGGACGGGGCGCGCGGACCTCGAGCACCCCGTTGAGCAGGCCGAGGCCGAGACAGCCCAGCAGGTTGACCCAGAGAGTCGCCCAGGGCAGCTCGACCAGGGTGGGCGTGGTGACCGTGGGAGAGAGCACGGTCAGCGCGAAGCGGAGCATCGCGCCCACTGCTCCGCCGACCATGACCAGCATCGCGGTCCGCCACGGGACCGATTCGTGATGGTCCGGCCCCGAGTCCAGGGTCTCGGACTCGGTGACCTCTTCGAAGCGCAGCGCGGTCATCTCGACCGTCTGCATCCGCGGGTCGTCGCGGCGCGGCGGGCGCGGTGCAGGGGTGGGGCTCGAGGTCACCGCCACAGCGTACCGACGCCGGCCCCGCCGAGGTCGTTCAGACGGCGGACGCCGTTCAACCCCACACGAGACCCAGCGACGGATCCTCCAGCACGGCGCTCACATCGCGCAGCAGCTCCGCGCCCAGGGCGCCGTCGATGAGGCGGTGATCGAAGCTCAGCGAGAGCGAGGCGACCTGCCGCGGGACGACCTGGCCCTCGACCACCCAGGGCTTCTCCTTGATCGCGCCGACGCCGAGGATCGCCGACTCCCCCGGGTTCAGGATCGGGGTGCCGGAGTCGATGTCGAAGACGCCGTAGTTGGTGACGGTGATGGTGCCGTCGCGGGTGTCGCGCAGCGAGGTGCGGCCCGCCCGGGCGGTGCGGGCGAGCTCACCGATCCCCTCGGCGAGCTCCCGCAGCGTCATCAGGTGGGCGTCCTTGAGGTTCGGCACGATGAGTCCGCGCGGGGTGGCCGCGGCGATGCCGAGGTTCACGTAGTGCTTGTAGACGATCTCCTGCGCGGCCTCGTCCCAGGAGCCGTTGACCTCCGGGTTGCGGCGGATCGCCACCAGCAGTGCCTTCGCGATCACGGCCAGGGGGCTGACCTTGACGTCCGCCCATTCCCGGGAGGCGCGCAGCTGAGAGATGATCTGCAGCGACCGAGTCATGTCGATCTCGTTGAACACGGTCACGTGCGGGGCGGTGAAGGCCGAGGCCACCATCGCCTCGGCGGTGCGCTTGCGCATCGAGCGGATCGGGACGCGAGTGGTGCGCTCATCGCTGGTCACTCCCGAGAACGCCTGGTCACGGGTGGTCTTCATGGCGCCGCCCAGACCCTCCGGAGCCTGCGGCGACTCCTCAGGGAAGAAGTCGCCGTCGCTCTCGCCGCCGAACGCTCGCTGCTGCGCGGCCAGCACGTCCTGTCGGGTCACGGTGCCCTCGGGACCGGTGGCCAGCACATCGTGCAGCGCGACGCCGAGGTCCCGGGCGAGCTTGCGCACCGGCGGCTTGGCGAGGATCCGGTCGATCGGGACCTGTCCGCCGTCCTCCGACTGGGCCGGTGCGGCGCGGCGCCGACGCCGGCGCGCCGGGGCGGAGCGGGAGCCGTAGCCGACGAGGTTCTTCGGCTCCTCGGTCCCGGCGGCGGCCGCAGGTGCCTCCGCGGGTGCGGCCACCTGCTCGGCGACCTCCTCGGCCGAGGGGTCCGTCTCCGAGCCGTCGGCCGCGCCGGTCGGGGCCGGAGCTGGGTCGCCGGAGGTGTCGACCTGGATCAGCCCGGTGCCGACGGGCACCTCGTCGCCCACCGCCACCAGGATCGCCACGACGGTGCCCGCCACATGGGTGGACAGCTCGACGGCGCTCTTGGCGGTCTCGACCTCGACCACCGGGGCGTTGATCTCGACTCGGTCGCCGACGGCGACCTTGATATCGAGGATCTCGGCCTCGGTGAGACCTTCTCCCGGATCGTTGAGCGGGACGGTGACGATCGTCGAGGCGGGCGAGCCGGCGGGACCCGCGGAGGCTGCATTCATGGTCGTGATCCTTTCACGCGCGGTGCGCGTCCGTCAGTGCTCGAACAGGCGGTCCACGCCGTCGAGCACCCGGTCGAGGTCGGGGAGGTAGGCGTGCTCCATGCGCGCCGGCGGGTACGGGAGGTGGTAGCCGCCCACCCGGAGCACCGGGGCCTCCAGGTGATAGAAGCACTGCTCGGAGATCCGAGCGGCGATCTCTCCCCCGAGGCCGCCGAGCACCGGCGCCTCGTGGGTGATCAGCAGCCGCCCGGTGCGGCGCACCGAGGCGGCGATCGTCGGGAAGTCCACCGGCGACAGCGAACGGGCGTCGATGACCTCCAGGTCGATGCCGTCCTCCGCCGCGGCCTGTGCGCTCTCGAGCGCCAGCGGCATGCTCGGCCCCCAGGCCAGCAGCGTCGCATCGGTGCCCGGGCGCACCACCCGAGCCTGCCAGGGGGTGAGCTCGGGGCGGTGGTCGGGGTCGACGTCGCCCTTGACCCAGTAGCGGCGCTTGGGCTCGAGCATGATCACCGGGTCCTCGCACTCGATGGCCTGACGAGTCATCCAGTACGCGTCCTGCGAGTTCGACGGAGCGAGGATCCGCAGCCCGGCGGTGGGCGCGAACAGCGCCTCGGGGCTCTCGGAGTGGTGCTCGACCGCGCCGATCCCGCCGCCGTGGGGGATGCGGATGACGATCGGCAGGTTGACCGCCCCGGAGGTGCGGTTGTGCATCTTCGCGACCTGGGTGGTGATCTGGTTGTAGGCGGGATAGACGAAACCGTCGAACTGGATCTCGACCACCGGGCGGTAGCCGCGCACGGCGAGGCCGACGGCGGTGCCGACGATCCCGGCCTCGGCCAGCGGCGTGTCCACCACCCGCTGGGAGCCGAACTCGGCGTGCAGGCCGTCGGTGACCCGGAATACGCCGCCGAGGGGACCGATGTCCTCACCCATCAGCAGGACCTTGTCGTCCGCCGTCATGGCGTCGCGCAGACCGGCGGTGATCGCCTTGGCGATCGGCAGGTTCGAGGCTGTGGAACTCACGCTCGCTCCTCCTCGTCCTCGAACTGGGAGATGTACTCGAGGTATTCCGCGCGCTCGGCATCCACGATCGGGTGGGGTTCGGCGTAGGGATGGTCGAACATGCGCACCGGGTCGGGATCCTCCATGCCGTGGATGTGGTGGTGCAGCTGCATCGCGAGGTCGTGGGCCTCCTCGTCGCAGCGCGTCACGTACTGCTCGTCGATCTCGCCCTGCTGTTCGAGGTGGCGGCGCAGGCGGAGGATCGGATCCTTCGCCGCCCACTCCTCCTCCTCGGCGGCCGGGCGGTACCGGGAGGCGTCGTCGCTGGTGGTGTGTGCGGCCATCCGGTAGGTGAGGGCCTCGACGAACATCGGGCCGTTCCCGGCGCGGGCCGAGTCCAGGGCGCTGCGGACCGCGCCGAGCACCGCGAGCACGTCGTTGCCGTCGACCCGCACCGAGGGGATGCCCCAGCCGCGGGAGCGCTGGGCGAGCGGGACCCGGGACTGCACGGAGGTGGGCACCGAGATCGCCCACTGGTTGTTCTGGGTATAGAAGACCACCGGCGCCTGGAAGGAGGCGGCGAAGGTGAAGGACTCCGCGACCTCGCCCTCGCTGGAGGCGCCGTCGCCGAACAGGGCCAGCACGGAGGCATCGGTGGTGGGGTCCCCGGTGCCGACGACCCCGTCGCGCTGCAGTCCCATGGCATAGCCGACCGCGTGCGGGGCCTGCGAGCCGAGCACGATCATGTAGGGGTGGGTGCGCAGGGCGTTCGGGTCCCAGCCGCCGTGGCTGATGCCGCGGAACAGCTCCAGCAGGCGCCAGGGCTCGATGCCGCGCGCCCAGGCCACTCCGTGCTCGCGATAGGTGGGCACAAGATAATCCTGCTCGCGGGAGGCGTGGCCGGCGCCGATCTGCGCGGCCTCCTGGCCGAGCGCGCTCGCCCACAGTCCCAGCTGGCCCTGGCGCTGCAGACTGGTGGCCTCGAGGTCCGCGGCGCGGATCATCACCATGTCGCGGTAGTAGCCGCGCAGACGCTCGGGCGTGGCCAGGCCGCTGCCGGCGAGCACAGCGTCGAATTCTGGGTGCGGGCTGCGGGTGCCGTCGGCCGCGAGGAGCTGGACCATCGGCTCATCGGCCGCGACATCAGGGATCGTGGAACGGAAGACACTCACGACGGTAGCGTAACTTACGGGACCGTAGGGTCAAGGTGTGTATGCATGGTGCCACCGTAGACGCCCGCGGTCGCCGCGCCCAGCAGGTCGCGCAGATCGGCAGGGCGCGGCGACGGCACCACCGGCGGGTCGGCGGGTCGGCGAGGATCACCTCGGGGATCCTGCGCCGCACGGGTCGGAGATCCTCGCTGCGGCTGTGGAGAGTGGCCAGGACGGGCGTGGCCGTCAGCGCTCCGATCCGGGGTCGGTCACGATCTCCAGGCGATGGACGGCGCAGCTGTCGACCGACGTCTCGGGCAGCCGGCGCAGCGCGTGGGGCGGAGTCAGGGAGCCGAGCACCACGGGGACGCGGGCGCCGGTGTGGGCGGTGCCGTCGGCGCGGGCGAGCGTGCCCGGCAGACCGTGCGCACCCAGGTATCCGAGCAGGGCGATCAGCAGGGCTTCCTTGCCGTCGGCGGGGATGCCGAGGTCATCGGCGTCCAGGAGCGGCACGGGAGCCAGCAGTGCGGCCAGTCGCTGCCGCAGCAGCGGGTTGCGCACGCCGCCGCCGGAGGCGACCACCCGGCTCGCCCCCAGCGGAGCGATCGCGTCGGCGATGGTGACCGCGGTGAGCTCGGTGAGGGTGGCCAGCAGATCAGGCAGGGCGAGGGCGGCGAGCGCCTCCTGGCCCAGCAGGCGCTGCACGTACCGGGAGTCGAAGTGCTCCCGTCCGGTCGAACGGGGCAGCGGCAGCGCATAGAACGGGTCGCCGAGCAGGGTCGCGAGGGCGTCGGGGTCGACGGTGCCGGTGCGGGCGAGCTCGGCATCGATGTCGGCCGGCCGGCCCGTCGCGGCGTGGATCGCGGCATCGAGCAGGGCATTGCCCGGCCCGAGGTCGCCGGCGATCACCTCACCCTCGGCGCTCATCCCCCCGTCGGCCCTGGTCCCTCCGTCGTCGGCCCTGCCGCCGACGAGGCTCAGGTTGGAGATCCCCCCGATGTTCAGCACGGCGGTGCGCCGGTGCTCGTCGGCGCCCAGCAGCAGCTGGTCCAGCAGGGGGGCCAGCGGCGCTCCCTGTCCACCGGCGGCGACATCGGCGCTGCGCAGGTCATGGAGCACCGGGGCGGCGGTGGCCGCGGCGAGGCGGCTCGCGTCCCCGATCTGCAGGGTGCTGAGCACGCGACCGGCGTGGACCTCGTGGAACAGGGTCTGGCCGTGGGTGGCGATCAGATCGGCGCCGCCGTGCGCCGCGAGGACCCGGGAGGCCGCGGTCGCGAAGGCCTCACCCACCGCGGCGTGCAGACGGCTCCAGGCGGCGACGTCCGCGGGGGCCGGGGGCAGCACCGCCCGCAGTGCATCCCGGGTGGCGGCGGGCCACGGCTCCTCACCCACGTGGAGCAGGCGGGCCCGCAGCGTGGTCGGGCGATCCGGGTCACGGGCGAACTCCACCAGGGCCACATCGATCGCGTCCAGGCTGGTCCCGGACATCATCCCCAGCACCCTCATCGGCGCTCCTCTCCGAGCAGGAGGTCCACTACCGCGCGCATCATGGTGCGGCCGCCGCCATGGGCGAGCACCAGGCGACGGTGAGCGGGCGCGGCGTCGGGCACTCCGGTGTGGACCACGATCGTCTCGGGCCTGCGCCCGAGCAGCTCCGCGAGGCGCCGCCCCTCCTCCGGGTCGCTGCGGGGCAGGCGGGTGAGGGCCAGCAGCTGGGCGGCCGCATCGACCTGGTCCGGGTAGTCGGGTTCCCCGGCCTGCACCCCGCGCTCGCGCAGGGCGTGGACCAGCTGCTGGGGGCGGGAGCCGGAGGCGTGCTGGGCCCGTGCACGCAGGGCGACGACGACGGCAGGACCGAGCTCGAGCCGCGCCTGACGGGCCCGGACCGCGCGCGCCGCGGCCACGGCCCCGAGCTGCTCGGCGCGGTCCAGGGCATCCTCGAGCGCGGGAGCGGGGACGAAGCGGCGTCGGGTGCGCAGGGAGCGGAGACGGCCGCGGGTGCGTGCGGCGCGGTCGCGCAGCTTCTGGCGCGGGAGCCGGCCCGAGTCGACGGCATCGAGCAGCGCGTCGTGGGCTTCGCGGAGCATCTGCTGGTCGTCGCGGCGCAGCGAGGTGCCCAGACACAGCAGGTCCGCCCCCGCCTCGATCGCCCGGACCACGGATTCGCCGTAGCCGGGGTCGGCGGCGACTGCGGCCATGTCCAGTGCGTCGGTGATCACCAGGCCCTGGTAGGTGCCGCCGACGGCCCGGTCCAGCAGCGGCCGTGACCAGAGGGAGATCGAGGCGGGGCCCTCCCCGTAGGCGGGCACCAGCACGTGCGCGGTCATCACGCTGTCGAGCCAGGGCGCGATCCGCCAGGGGGCCAGGTGCTCCCGCTCGAACTCCCTCTCGCCCAGGTCGATCACTGGAAGGGCGGTGTGGGAGTCGGTGGCGGTCGCGCCGTGTCCCGGGAAGTGCTTGGCGCAGGTGCCGAGCCCCGCCTCCATCAGCCCGGTGGCGAACGCCTTGGCGTGATTGGCGACCCGGTCCGGGTCGTCGCCGAAGGCGCGGGTGCCGATGACCGGGTTCGCCGGGTCGGTCGAGACATCGAGCACCGGGGCGAGATCGAGGTCCAGGTCGCAGGCGGCGAGCAGGTCCCCGAGGACCTTGCCGACCTCGCGGGTCAGCTCGATGTCGTCGGCCTCCCCGAGCGCCCACGCGGTGGGCAGGGAGGAGCCGTTCGCGGCCTGGAGCCGGGTGACGTCCCCGCCCTCCTCGTCGATCGCGACCACACAGTGCTCGGCACGGGCGTGGATCTCATGGGCCAGGCGCTCGGCGGTCTGCGGGTCGGGAGTGTTGTGGCCGAAGAGGATCACCGAGGCGAGCCCGTCCTCGAGCGCCTCGCCCATCCAGGCCGGCAGCTCGGTGCCGGTGAAGGGGGCCATGAAGACCCCGAGAGCATCGGGGTCCCAGGCGGTTCGCGTCATGCCTCAGCCTTTCACAGCTCCGGCGGTCATGCCCTTTGCGAGGTTGCGCTGGACCAGCACGAAGAAGATCACCACGGGCAGGGTGATGATCGTCGAGGCGGCCATCACTGACCCCCAGTCCGCGGTGTTCTGGGTGAAGAAGGTCCGCAGGCCCACGCCGACGGTGTACTTCGAGCTGTCCTGCATGAAGGTCAGCGCGAAGATGAACTCGTTCCAGGCGGTGATGAAGGAGAACACCGAGGTGGCGACCAGGCCCGGAGCCACCAGCGGCAGCAGCACGGAGCGGAACATGCGGAACCAGGTGGCGCCGTCGATGTACGCGGCCTCCTCCAGCTCGCGCGGGACCGCCGCGACGAAGCCGCGCAGGTTCCAGATCGCGAACGCGAGCGAGAACCCGACGTACACGATGATCAGCCCCAACAGGGAGTTGAGCATGTTCAGGGTGCGTGCCTGGAGGAACAGGGGGATGACCAATGCTTCGAGCGGCACCATCTGCACCATCAGCACCATGATCAGCACCTGCGTACGCAGCCGGAAGCGGAAGCGAGCCACGGCCACGGCCGCGAGCAGCGCGATCACGCCCGAGAGCAGCACGGTGCCCAGGGCGACGATCACCGAGACCCGCACATAGCGCAGGAAGCCGGCATCGAGCAGCACGTAGCGGAAATGCTCGAGCGTGAAGCCGCTGGGCAGCAGGCTCGCTCCTCGCGAGAGCGGGCTGGTGTCCACCGCGGTCGAGATCATCCAGTAGAAGGGGAACAGGCTCAGCGACATCAGCACCACCACGCCGAGCGCTTTGGCTGCCATGGAGGCGGGGGTCCGACGGTTCACAGCTCCTCCTCCTTCATCAGCGTGCGGATG
>JAKDNE010000405.1 GCA_030451965.1 Brachybacterium sp.
CCGCCCCGGCACCGATAGACAGCGCAGCTCAGCACTCCCAGCAGCAGCCCGCCACCGTGGCCAGCGCCCTGCGCAGCCCCCGACGGCTGAAGACCGAGATCCTCGGCGGCCTGGTGGTCGCCCTCGCCCTGATCCCCGAGGCGATCTCCTTCTCGATCATCGCCGGGGTCCCGCCGCAGGTGGGCCTGTTCGCCTCCTTCACCATGGCGGTCACGATCGCGGTGGTCGGCGGCCGCCCCGCGATGATCTCCGCCGCGACCGGGGCCGTCGCCCTGGTCATCGCCCCGGTGGCCCGCGAGTACGGCATGGACTATCTCGTCGCCACCGTCATCCTCGCGGGACTGCTGCAGATCGTGCTCGCCCTGCTCGGCACGGCGAAGCTGATGCGCTTCATCCCGCGCAGCGTGATGACCGGCTTCGTCAATGCGCTGGCGATCCTCATCTTCGTCGCCCAGCTCCCCCACCTCATCGGTGAGGACATCCCCTGGATCGTCTATCCGCTGGTCGCGGCGGGCATCGCGATCATGGTGCTCCTGCCGCGCGTGACCACCGTGGTACCGGCACCGCTGATCGCGATCATCCTGATCACGCTCGCCGTGATCGCCTCCGGCTGGACGATGCCGAACGTCTCCGACCAGGGCGAACTGCCCGATTCACTGCCGGAGCTGTTCTTCCCGAACGTCCCGCTGACGCTCGAGACGCTGCAGATCATCGCCCCCTACGCGCTGGCGATGGCGCTGGTCGGGATCATGGAGTCCCTGATGACGGCGAAGCTGGTCGATGACATCACCGACACCCATTCCGACAAGACCCGCGAGACCTGGGGCCAGGGCATCGCGAACCTGGTCACCGGCTTCTTCGGCGGCATGGGCGGCTGCGCCATGATCGGCCAGACCATGATCAACGTGAAGCAGTCCGGGGCCCGCACCCGCCTGTCCACCTTCCTGGCCGGTCTCTTCCTGCTGATCCTGGTCGTCGCCCTCGGCGACATCGTGGGCCTGATCCCGATGGCGGCCCTGGTCGCGGTGATGATCATGGTCTCCGTCGGCACCTTCGACTGGCACAGCATCCGGCCCTCCACCCTGCGCCTGATGCCGTGGTCCGAGACCGCCGTCATGCTGGTCACCGTCGTCGCCACCGTGATCACCTCCAACCTCGCCATCGGCGTGGTCCTCGGCGTCCTCACCGCGATGGTCCTGTTCGCCCGGCGCGTCGCCCACCTGGTGCGGATCGAGAAGGTCTGGGAGACCGACGTGGACGACGACGGCATCGTCGACATCCGCCGCTACGCCGTGAAGGGCCAGCTCTTCTGGGCCTCGAGCAACGACCTCGTCTACCAGTTCGACTACGCCGGCGACCCCGAGACCGTGATCGTCGACCTCACCGCCGCCGACATCTGGGACGCCTCCACGGTGGCCACCCTCGACGCCGTGCAGTCCAAGTACGCCTCCCGTGGCAAAGAGGTGCGCATCATCGGCCTCGACGGCGCCAGCCTCCAGCGGCTCGAGAGTCTCTCGGGGAATCTCGGCGAGGGTCACTGAGCCGCGACTCCCGTCGTACCCGGCCACCGTCATCCCCAGCCACCATCGTCCCCAGCCACCAGAAGACTGACCTCTGTGAAGTCTGAACGCTCCTAGGGCGTTGTCACCTCACAGAGGTCAGTTCTCTGGTGGAGCCGGCCGGCAGGGACGCGGCGGCTGATCAGGCCATGCTCAGACGCTCTGCCAGATGTCGTCCCCGCGGCGCAGCGCATCGAAGCCGCCGTCGACGAAGAGCACCTGTCCGGTCATGCGGGCGTTCGCGGCCGAGACCAGGAAGGCGTGGACGGCCGCGATGTGCGCCGCGTCGGCGACCCCGTTGTAGGGGGCGGGCATCGCGTCGTCGGCCATCTTGCGGCCCTCCTCGCTCGCGAAGAGCTCCGTGGTCATCCCGGTGCGCACCTGGCCGGGACCCACGCCGTTCAGGCCGATGCCGGCGCCCGCGTACTCGGGGGACGGGGCCGCGCGCCGGATCCAGCGGGAGATCGCCCGCTTGGAGCTGGAGTAGTTCGCGTACCCGGCCTCCTGGCCCTGTGCGGCGAGCGCGGCGCCCCGGGCGATCGCCGCCTCGGCGTCTCCTGCCAGGAGCAGGTCCACCAGCTGCGGGTCGTTGCCCTGCAGGGTGGCGGCGGAGGTGGTGACGCTCACCCGCGGGTCGTCGGCCGCGGAGAGCTGCGGACGCAGCGCCTCGATCAGCTGGACGGTGCCGAGGTAGTTGATCTTCACGGACAGCTCGGAGCTGGCGGAGACCCCGGCATTGGCGACCAGGCCGTCGAGCACCCCGCCGGTGCGCTCGGCGATCTCGGCGGCGACCCGCTCGATCTGCGCCGGGTCGGAGAGGTCTCCGATCACGTCGCCCTCGCGCAGATCGATACGGAGCACCCGGTCACCCCCGG
>JAKDNE010000050.1 GCA_030451965.1 Brachybacterium sp.
CAGCGGTCCTGCACGGCGGGGCAGCGATCCGCGAAGGGGCAGCCGGGCGGCAGCTCGGCGAGGTTCGGCGGCCGTCCCTCGAGGGGGACCAGCCGTTCCTTGCCGGCGGTGAGCATGTTCGGCACCGAGCGCAGCAGGCCCATCGTGTACGGCATCCGCGGGGTATGGAAGATGTCCTCGACGGGGCCCTTCTCGACCAGTTTGCCCGCGTACATCACGGCCACCCGGTCCACGTTGCCGGCCACGACGCCCAGATCGTGGGTGATCAGCACGACGGCGGCACCGGTGACCTCCTTGGCCTTCTGCAGGACCTCGAGGATCTGCGCCTGGATCGTCACGTCCAGCGCGGTGGTGGGCTCGTCGGCGATGATCAGCGTCGGATCGTTCGCGATCGCGATCGCGATCATCGCGCGCTGACGCATGCCGCCGGAGAACTCGTGCGGGAATGCCTTGACCCGGCGCTCCGGGGCGGGGATCCCGACGATCTTCAGCAGCTCCACGGCCCGCTTCTCCGCGGTGCGCGGAGCGAGCTTCCTGTCGTGGAGGGTCAGCGCCTCCTGGATCTGCTGACCGACGGTGTAGACGGGCGTCAGCGCCGAGAGCGGGTCCTGGAAGATCATCGCGATGTCCCGGCCGCGCAGCCGGGACAGCTGACGATCGCTCATTCCCAGCAGGGAGTCGCCGCGGAAGGTGATGTCCCCGTTGATCTTCGCGGAGCTGGGCAGCAGGCCCATCACCGCGAGGGAGGAGACGGACTTGCCGGATCCGGACTCGCCGACGATGCCGAGGAACTCGCCCTCGTCGACGGAGTAGTCCACACCGCGCACGGCGCGCACGCCGCCGGTGGCGTTGGGGAACGTGACGGTCAGATCTTTGACCTGCAGCAGAGGCTCAGGCACGGTTCACCTCACTGGTGGGGTCGATGGCATCGCGCAGGGCGTCGCCCACCAGGGCGACGCCGGTCAGCAGGGCGACCAGGAAGGACGCCGGGATCACGAACAGCCAGGGTCGGGAGACGGCGGCGCTGGTGCCGTCCTGCAGCAGCGTGCCCAGGGAGACGTCCGGGGCCTGGATGCCCAGGCCGAAGAAGGACAGCGACGTCTCCGCCAGGATCGCCATGGCGACGCCGAGGGCGCCGTCGATGATCAGCAGGGAGGCGACGTTGGGGATGATGTGACGACGCAGGATGGTCGGGGTGCTGACTCCCATGAATCGCGCTGCCTTGACGTACTCGCGCTCCTTCAGCGACTTCGTCTGGTTCTTCACGATCTGGGCCATGATCATCCAGCTGAACAGGCCGATCGCGAGGACCAGCAGGCCCCAGGCGGGGAGGAACCCGAGCCACTGGAGGGCTGCGGGAAGGTTGCTGGGATCGGCGATGGCGGGGGAGACGATCATCAGCACGTAGAAGACCGGCAGCACCAGCAGCAGGTTGATCAGCCAGTTGGTGAACATCTCGAACGGTCCGCCGAGGTAGCCGGCGAGCGACCCCATGATCGCCGCGATCAGCGTCGAGGTGGGGGCCGCGAGGAAGCCGATCAGCAGTGACTTGCGCAGCGCCGAGGTCATCGAGGCGTAGAGATCCACGCCGATCGCATCGGTGCCGAAGAAGTGTTGGCCGCTCGGCGGGGAGTTGAAGTTGAAGTTGTCCTGCTGGCCCTGCGCATAGATGTTGAAGAGATCGCCGAACAGGGCGAAGGCCACGATCACGGCCACCAGCACGCCGCCGATGTAGAAGTTCGGCTTGGTCTTGAGCCGGCGCCAGACCAGGCGGCCGCGGGAGATCGGACGATGCGGATTCCGGTTCCGGTCGTTGGCCCCGGTCCTCTCGGCGAACATCTTCGCGGTGGGGTCGATGTCCTGGGCGAGATCGGCACTGTGGTCAGCAGGCGGCTGAGCATTCATCGACATGTCAGACCCTCACTCTCGGGTCGAGCGCCGCATACAGCACTTCGGACAGGGTGGAGCTGAGCAGCAGCAGGACGGCGGTGAAGCAGACGGTGCCGGCCAGCGCGTTGACGTCGGAGGTCTGCACCGCGACGATGCCGTACTTGCCCATGCCGTCCCACGAGAAGATGATCTCGAGGAAGGCGGAACCGGCCACCAGGGTGCCGAAGCTGTAGGCGAAGTAGGTGGACATCGGGATCAGCGCGACGCGCACGCCGTGCTTGACCAGCGCATGGCTGCGGGTCGCGCCCTTGGCGCGGGCGGTGCGGATGAAGTCGCTGCCCAGCACGTCGAGCATCAGGGAGCGCTGGTAGCGCGAATATCCGGCCGCGCCGAACAGCATCAGCGCGATCGTGGGCAGCAGCAGGTGCACGAACCCGTCCCATACCTGCGGGAAGAATCCCTCGGTGCCCGCCGTGTAGGGACCGGTGAAGCGGATCGCCTGGACGCCGATCAGGTTGTTGAACTTGGTCGCCACGATCATCAGGATCACGCCGCCGACGAAGGTCGGGGTCGAGATGAGGATGAACGAGGCGTAGGAGACGATCTGGTCCGAGGCCTTGTACTGACGCACCGCACCCCACACCCCGAAGGCGACGCCGAGGATCGCCCCCAGCAGGGCGCCCAGCAGCAGCAGGCGCAGGCTCAGACCGGCACGGCCGAAGATCTCGTTGACCACCCAGTCACCGTTGAGATCCTGGCCCAGCTTCTGGGAGAGCGGCTCGAAGACCACGCGCTCGATCCACCACCAGGTGCGCAGCAGGACCGGGTCCTTGTCGTTGACGCCGTAGGCGGTGAGGATGCCGTCGATCGACTCCTCCGGGATGGGGGGATTGACCGCGAGGTACCGCCGACGTGGGAAGAAGAAGAGGCTCGCAGCGATGTACGCGAAGACGGTCGCGACGACCGTCAGGATCAGGTAGTTGACGAACCGTCGCAGGATGTACTTGATCATGCGGGGACTCCTGGGCTGGAGTCCGGGACGATCCCACGGGAGGCCGGACGGGCACTTCGGCGCAGGCGCGTCCAGGCTGACGAACGTGATCGCATCGTCGGGATTCCTCACATTCTCGGTGCTCGATCCACAGCGATGCGGATCACAGAGCAGGTTTCTGAACTCTAGGGCACTCGCAGGCGCATCGTCGCGCCTGGCACGGCTGCATGGCCGAATTGTTATCCATCGGTAGCCTGTCGCTCCAGTGCGTGGACGTGAGGGAGACTACATCACATGGTGGAAAGACATGGAGTTTTCGGCAGGACTGTGCTGGGGGTGCTGGACCGATGACCACTGCTGAGACGGCGGGCCGCGACGGGCGAGTCGCGCCCGCGCCCCGAGCCGCTATCCGCGAGTGTGCTGTGGAACCGGCACCCGCTCCCGGGACGGGCTCCGAGGAGCGCTACCTCCGCCAGATGCGGCTGCCCGAGCTGGGCGCGCTCGGTCAGCGCCGGCTGGCGGCCTCCCGGGTCGCGGTGATCGGAGCAGGTGGGCTCGGCGCGCCGGTGCTCACCTACCTCGCCGCCGCCGGCGTCGGTCAGATCACCCTGCTGGATCCGGACACCGTGGACCCCACCAATCTCCACCGCCAGGTGCTGTTCACCGGCGACGACCTGGGCCGCTCCAAGGCGGTGGCCGCCGCGGAGCATCTGCACGCACTGAACCCCGAGGTCACGGTGCACGCCGTGGTCGATGTGGTCACCCCCGAGAACGCGCTCGAGCAGCTCGCCGGGCACCATCTGGTGCTCGACGGCACCGACAACTTCCCGACCCGCTACCTGGCCTCCGACGCCTGCGAACTGCTGGACATCCCCCTGGTGTGGGGCTCCATCCTCGGCTTCGCCGGGCAGGTGAGCGTGTTCTGGTCAGCCGGCGGGCGCGGGGTGACCTACCGCGACGTGCATCCGGTGCCGCCCCGCCCCGGTGAGGTGCCCAGCTGCTCCGAGGCCGGGGTGCTGGGGATGCTGTGCGGGGTGATCGGCTCGACGATGGCCATGGAGGCGGTGAAGGTGCTGGCCGGTCTCGGGGAGGTGCTGTTCGGCCGACTCGCCCTGTACGACGCGCTGCGTGCCCGCTGGGACGAGCTGCCGCTGGCGAGGGACCCCCGCCGCCGTCCTGTCGAGGCGATCGAGGACGTGATGCTCACCTGCGGGCTGCCCGGACCGACGGGGCCGGCCCTGGACGAGGTGACCGTCTCCGAGCTGCCCGCCCTGCTGGAGGACGGGGTGCGGCTGATCGACATCCGCGAGGAGCACGAACTGCCCGGAGGGATGATCCGCGGCGCGGAGCACCTGCCGATGGCGGCGGTGCTCGCACTGGCCGGGGCCGGCGGTCCCAGGGGCGCAGCAGCAGACGAACCCGGTGGCGGCCCCTCGCCGTCGATGCCTCTCCGCACTCTGGACGGGGCCGTGCTGTACTGTGCGGCCGGCTCCCGATCGGGGAGCGTCCAGCGCAGCCTGGCCGCACAGGGGATCCGGGTGCGCTCGCTCCGTGGCGGCTTCGGCGCCGTGGAGGGCACGGATCTCGCGGTGGCGCCGCCGCGCTGAGCGGCGCCGGTGGGGGCCGGGGAGGCTCAGCCGCCCGCGAAGGGCGGCAGCACGTCCAGCCGGTCACCGTCGGTGAGGCTCTGCTCGCGGTCCGTGCAGGCCACGGCGTTGAGCAGGAAGCTCGAGCGGCCGATCACCCGCGCCGCCGCGGCGGAGGCGTCCGCCTCCAGCGCATCGATCGCCTCCTGGAGCGTGCGTGCCTGCAGCGCGGCCTCATCGGCCCCATATTCGGCCGCTGCTCCCGCGAACAGGCGCACAGAGATCCGCGGTGCGTCGGTGGTCGGGTCGGCCACGGGGATCGTCCCGGTGCTCGTCGGTTCGATGCTGGTCATCTCGCTCCCTCTCAGCCGCCGATCGCGCTCATGGGGCGCTCCGGCTGTACGAAGTCCTCGCTGTCCATGCCATGGCCGGCCTTCTTCCCCCACTGGGCGGCGCGCCAGATCTCGGCGATCGCCTCGTCGTCGCCGCCTGAGCGCAGCGCACCGCGCAGGTCCGTCTCCTCCCGGGAGAACAGGCAGGTGCGCACCCGGCCCTCGGCCGTGAGGCGGGTGCGGCGGCAGTCGGCGCAGAAGGGTCGTGTCACCGACGCGATGATCCCCACCTGCCCGCGATGGCGACCACCGGCACGATCGGTCACCTCGAACAGCTCGGCGGGCGCGCCGTTGCGAGCTTCGGCCACGGGGGAGAGGGCGAAGCGGTCGGCGAGCATCGAGTGGACATCCCCGGCGGTGATCATCGAGCTGCGATCCCAGATGTGGTCCGCATCCAGCGGCATCTGCTCGATCACCCGCAGCTGGAGGTCACGCTCCAGGCACCAGTCCAGCAGGTCCGGCAGCTCATGGTCGTTGACCCCGGGCAGCAGCACGGCGTTGATCTTGATCGGCGACAGCCCGGCCTCGCGCGCGCCGTCGATGCCCGCCAGCACTCGGTGCAGCAAGGGGCGCCGGCTGAGACGTTCGAAGGTCTCCGAGACCACCGAGTCCAGGGAGACGTTGATCCGGTCCAGGCCCGCCGCGCGCAGCGGAGCGGCGCGGTGGTCGAGGCCGATCGCATTCGTGGTCAGCGAGATGTCCGGGCGCTGCTCGAGCGAGGCGACCCCGGCGATGATCTCCTCGAGATCGGGACGGGTCAGCGGCTCCCCACCGGTGAAGCGGACCTGTTCGATGCCCAGGTGCTCCACGCCGATGCGCACCAGGCGCACCACCTCGTCCACGCTCAGCAGCTGATCCTTCTTCAGGAACGTCATCCCCGAGGCGGGCATGCAGTAGGTGCAGCGCAGGTTGCAGAAATCGGTCAGCGAGAGCCGCAGGTCGGTCGCCTCCCGGCCGAAGCGATCCGCGAGAGCAGGGGTAGCGGGACGATCGGAGGTGTCCGGGAGCGACGCGGCCGTCTCGTCGGTCCTGCGCGGAGTCGGCATCCCCAGCGAGATGCGGCGCGAAGCCATCTGCTCACCTACTTCCGATGCGGTCCGGCCGGAGCCGGGGTCAGCACCCAGCATACGGGCGAGAGCGGTGCGGTGGTGGGGACCGATGGTCTGTCCTCGTCCGCGACCGCCGGGGCGTGCCGGGCGGCCCGGGCCCGGAGGACCGCCAGTGCAGCGTGGGAGACCGGGCACGCCATACTGGAAGGGCACCGAGGGGAGCATCACCCGGGGTGCGGACCAGACCGGCCCGGCAACAGGAAAGAGCGCGCGATGTCCGATGACCAGCGGACCCCCCTGACCGATCACGTGGCGGACGCGGTCGCACTGCTGGGGACGGTGCGCGGGACCGAGGTGCTCCCGCTCGACGGGAGGGCCGTCGGACGGGTCGCCGTCGCCGAGCAGCGCTCCCGTATCGACGTCCCCGGTCATGACAACTCGCAGATGGACGGCTTCGCGCTCGCCTCCGCCGCTCTCGCCGCCGCCGGCGAGACCGTGACCCTGCCGCTGGGGACGATGATCGCCGCCGGTGACGCCCCCGGCGTCCTGAAGCCCGGGACCGCCCGCCCGATCATGACCGGGGCACCGATCCCCGACGGCGCGGATCTGGTGATCCCGGTCGAGGAGAGCTCCCGGGGCCGATTCACCCCGTCGGCCGCCACGGACACCACCGTCACCCTTGAGCCCACCGCGGTCGCGCCCGGCCGCTTCGTGCGCACCCGCGGCTCGGACACCCGCCGAGGCGACACCGTGCTCCGCGAGGGGCGCCTGCTCACCCCGCCACGGATCGCCCACCTCGCCGCCTGCGGGATCCGTGATGTCGAGGTCCTGGCACCGGTGCGCACGATCGTGCTGTCCACCGGGTCCGAGGTCCGCTCCGCCGGGGACGGAGCGCCCGACCCCGGTGCCCTGTTCGATGCCAACGGCCCGGGACTCACCGCAGCCCTTGCCGAGGCCGGCGCCGAGGTGGTGCACACCGGCGCAGTGCCAGACGACGCCGCGGCGCTGCTGGAGCAGCTGCGGGGGCAGATCCTCGCGCACGACGCCGACCTCGTCGTCACCAGCGGGGGCGTGAGCATGGGAGCGGTCGAGGTGGTCCGCCACGCTGCCGAGCACGACGGGGCGGCCCTCGCCTTCCCGACGGTCGCGATGCAGCCCGGCGGACCGCAGGGCATCGGCACCCTCGAGGTCGACGGGCGCCGCGTCCCCTGGCTGGGGTTCCCCGGGAACCCCGTCTCCGCCCTGCTCAGCTGCGAGCTGATCGCCCGGCCCGCACTCGGTGCGCCGGCCCGACGGCGGCTGCGCCTGCCGATCCGGCTCGAGGCCGAGGAGCCCTCGCCGCCGGGCCTGGACCAGTACCGTCGAGCCCGGGTGCTCCCCTCGGGGCGGGTGCGCCTGGTGGGCGGTGCCTCCTCGCACCTCCTCGGCGGGTATGCCGCCGCCGACGCCCTGGTGCTGGTGCCCCGGGGCACCGCCGTGGTGCACGACGGCGACGAGCTCGAGACCCTGCTGATCCCTGGAGGAGACTCATGAACGACCTGTCCCACGTGCGGGCCGACGGCTCCGCCCACATGGTCGATGTGACCGATAAGGCTGTCACCTCCCGTGAGGCGAGGGCCCGCGCGGTGCTGCGCACCCGGCCCGACGTCGTCGATCGCATCGCCAGCGGCGACCTGCCCAAGGGGGAGGCCCTGGCCACCGCGCGGATCGCGGGGATCATGGGCGCCAAGCGCACTCCCGATCTGATCCCGCTGTGCCATCCGCTGCCGCTGTCCGGTGTCGAGCTGGACCTGGTGCCCCGCGAGGACCGCGTGGAGATCACCGCGCGGGTGCGCACCAAGGGCGTCACCGGCGTCGAGATGGAGGCGCTGACCGCCGCGACGGTCGCCGCACTGACCGTGTACGACATGATCAAAGCGGTGGATCATCTGGCCACGATCGAGGACGTGCAGGTGCTGACGAAGTCCGGCGGCCGCAGCGGGGACTGGACCCGCGCCGACGCCGAGGCGCAGGCACCGTCGCAGGCGGCGACCGGCACCGGGTCGGACGCACCGACCACGGCGGGAGCCGGACAGGAGCGAGGATGAAGCACGTCCCGGCCCGACGCACGGACGCGGACTGCGCCGTGCGCGAGGACCCGGCGGAGACCCCCGCCCTGCGCGGCAGCGCCCGGGTCGTCATCGCCTCCACCCGCGCTGCCGACGGCAGCTACGAGGACCGCACCGGACCCCGGCTGGTGCAGTGGCTGCAGGCCCGCGGCCTCGACGCCGTCGACAAGCAGGTGGTCAGCGACGGTCCCGAGGTCGGGCAGGCGCTCGCCGCCGCGATCGGGGACGGCAAGGACATCGTCGTCACCTCCGGCGGCACCGGGATCAGCCCCACCGACGTCACTCCCGAGCAGACCGCACCCCTGATCGACCGGGAGATGCCCGGGATCCTCGAGGCGGTGCGCCGCCGTGGAGCGCAGAAGATCGCGACCGCACTGCTCAGCCGGGGCATCGCCGGGATGGCGGGACGCAGCTTCGTGGTCAACCTGCCCGGCTCCCGTGGCGGTGTGGAGGACGGCATCGCCGTGCTCGACCCGATACTCGACCACCTGTTGGAACAGCGCGACGGAGGAGACCACGCATGACGGGCACCGGAATCACCGCAGCCGCAGCGGACAGCACCGGGCGGGCGCAGCCCGACCCGACCCGCGGCGCCACCCCCTTCAGCACCGACGGCGAGGACCTGCGCATCGCGGGGGACCCCACGATGGGCGATGCCGCAGAGCGGGTCCGGTGCGCCGACATCAGCGAGGAGCCGCTCGCTCTGGAGCGGATGATCACCGCGGTCACCGACCCCCGCTGCGGGGCGGTGGTCACCTTCGACGGCGTGGTGCGCGATCACGACGGCGGGCGCGGCGTGGACCGGCTGGAGTACTCCGCGCATCCCACCGCGGGTGAGGTCATCACCGAGGTCGCCCGAGAGATCGCCGAACGCTACCCGGACACGCTGGTCGCCGTCGCCCATCGCCACGGTCCCCTCGTGATCGGGGACTCAGCTCTGGTGTGCGCCGTCACCGCCCCGCACCGCAAGCAGGCCTTCGCCGCCTGTGACGACCTGGTGGACACCGTCAAGCAGCGGGTGCCGATCTGGAAGCACCAGGTCTTCGACGACGGCGCGACCGAATGGGTGGGGGCCCTGTGATGCGCATCCTCCACCTGAGCGACACCCACCTGTACGGCGACCCCGCTGCCCGCCATTACGGACGCATCGACACGGAGGCCGCTCTGCGCGGCGTGCTGGAGAGGCTCCAGGGGCTGGATGACATCGATGCGGTGGTCCACACCGGGGACGCCTCCGAGGACGGCACGGAGGAGAGCTACCGCCGGCTGCACGAGCTCCTCGATCCGCTCGCGGCCTCGCTCGAGGCACCGCTCGCCGTGGCGATGGGAAATCACGACGTCTCCACCGTCTATGGGGAGGGCTTCGGTCCTGGCCAGCGCGTGGCCGAGCGACAGGACCGGGTGGTGCCGCTGGCCCGAGGGGGCCGACTCGTGCTGCTGGACTCGAGCGTCCCCGGCGCCGGGTACGGGCATCTCGAGGAGGCTCAGCTGCGGTGGCTGGCCACTGTGCTGGCCGAGCCCGCGCCGGCCGGGACGGTGCTCGCGCTCCACCATCCTCCGCTGGTCGCCGCGACGGCGCTGCTGCGCGCCCTGGACCTCGACGGGCTGGCGGAGCTCGGCGGGGTCCTGGAGGGGTCGGACGTGCGGATCGTGCTCTCCGGGCACTACCACCATGTGATGACCGGGTCGATCGCCGGGATCCCGGTCCATGTCGCCCCGGGCGTCACCAATGTCGTCGACCCCTTCGCAGCCGGCGGCCACGAGCAGGCGCTGGCGCTGTCCGGGTCGAGCGTGATCGAGCTGGGGGACGGGCCGCCGCGGGTGATCAGCGCGGTGCACGCGAACCGGGGTGATGCGCTCGAGGACGTGGAGCGACCGGTGTTCCGATTGAGTCCCGAGGAGGTCGCGCGGATCGTGGCGGCCGCGGGTCGGTGACCGAGGGTTCGGCCTCGCAGTGCGGCGCCGGCTCCGGACAGGCGAAAGCCCCTGCAGACACGGTCTGCAAGGGCTTCGACGAGGGAGGCGCGGTGGTCAGCGGCCCATGCCCATGGGGCTGATCCCCTGGCTCGAGTGGGCCTTGGCCAGGGCGGCGTAGTCCGCGCCGACGCGGTGGCCCTGCCCCGGGTGCTGGCGCTCGATGTCCTGACCCTGCATGCGGTCGGAGAGGCGGTCCAGAGCGGAGCTGAGGTGACGGAGGAAGGTCATGATCGATGCCCTTTCGGTGAGTGGCGAGGTGATCGCCTGGGCCTCTGGATCGCAGGGGCGTCGGCGGAATCGATGACTCCTTCTTATCCCTTCGACAAGGGGAAGTCACGACCTCTCGTCC
Source organism: Brachybacterium sp. (assembly GCA_030451965.1). Classification (GTDB taxonomy): domain Bacteria; phylum Actinomycetota; class Actinomycetes; order Actinomycetales; family Dermabacteraceae; genus Brachybacterium. The sequence continues at coordinate 10,343 of JAKDNE010000050.1, forward strand.
CACAAGTTGCCGGGTTCACAAAAAGCATATGACCTGGTGCTCCTTCAAGTCGTCACCGCGGTGGCGGGAGGCGTGGGAGCGGGGCGGCCGAGGTGCGGCCTGAGGGGCGTGCGCGCACGCATGATCGGCCGGCTCCGGTGCGGGGGCTCAGCGCTGCAGCGGGCGGGATCGACGTGGAGGTGGACGTGGAGGGCCGGCCGGCGACCATGGTTTAGCACTCGCCTTGCATGAGTGCCAGCGAAGGTTCTACAGTTGCGCCGTTGGCAGTCAACGGCCGAGAGTGCCAGAGACTGCCGCAGAGGGATCTCCCCCGGTCGGCACCGCGACGACGATCGGGAACGGATCCCGCCACCCAAGAACTCACGCAGAGTCACATCTCTTCATGAAGGAGTGAGCCGCATGTCGGTCTCCATCAAGCCCCTCGAGGATCGCGTCGTCGTCAAGCCTCTCGAGGCCGAGCAGACCACCGCCTCCGGCCTGGTCATCCCGGACACCGCGAAGGAGAAGCCCCAGGAGGGCGAGGTCGTCGCCGTCGGCGCCGGCCGTTTCGATGACAAGGGCGAGCGCGTGCCTATGGACGTCAAGGTCGGCGACAAGGTCGTCTTCTCCAAGTACGGCGGCACCGAGCTCAAGTACGGCAACGACGAGTACCTCGTGCTCGGCGCCCGTGACATCCTCGCGATCATCGAGAACTGAGCGGACTGAGCCTTATGTCAAAGGAGATTCTGTACAACGAGGATGCGCGCCGCGCCCTCGAACGCGGTGTCGACAGGCTCGCGAACACCGTCAAGGTGACGCTCGGCCCCCGCGGCCGCAACGTCGTCCTGGACAAGAAGTGGGGCGCCCCCACCATCACCAACGATGGCGTGACCATCGCCCGTGAGATCGAGCTCGAGGACCCCTACGAGAACCTCGGCGCGCAGCTCACGAAGGAGGTCGCGACCAAGACCAACGACGTGGCCGGCGACGGCACCACCACCGCCACCGTCCTCGCCCAGGCCATCGTGCACGAGGGCCTGCGCAACGTCGCCTCCGGCGCCGCTCCGGCGGCGCTGAAGCGTGGCATCGAGAAGGCCGTGGACGCGCTCTCCGAGAAGCTCGGCGAGATCGCCACCCCGGTCGACGGCAAGGCGCAGATCGCCTCGGTCGCCTCGGTGTCCAGCCAGGACCGCGAGATCGGTGACCTGCTCGCCGAGGCCTTCGACAAGGTCGGCAAGGACGGCGTCATCACGGTGGAGGAGTCCTCCACCACCGCGATGGAGCTGGACTTCACCGAGGGGATGCAGTTCGACAAGGGCTACATCTCCCCGCACTTCGTCACCGACGCGGACCGCCAGGAGACCATCCTCGAGGACGCGAACGTGCTGCTGCACCAGGGCAAGATCTCGGCCGTGGCCGACATCCTGCCGCTGCTGGAGCAGGTCGTCGAGGGCGGCAAGCCGCTGTTCATCATCGCGGAGGACGTCGACGGCGAGGCTCTGTCCACGCTGGTCGTCAACAAGATCCGCGGCACCTTCAAGGGTGCGGCGGTCAAGGCCCCCGCGTTCGGTGATCGTCGTAAGGCGATGCTCCAGGACATCGCGGTGCTCACCGGCGCCCAGGTCGTGACCTCCGACCTCGGCCTGGACCTCAAGACCGTCGGCACCGAGGTGCTCGGTCGGGCGGGCCGCGTCGTCATCACCAAGGACTCCACCACCATCGTGGGTGGCGCCGGTGACGACCAGGCTGTGGACGACCGCGTCGCGCAGATCCGCGCCGAGATCGAGAACACCGATTCCGACTGGGATCGCGAGAAGCTCCAGGAGCGCCTCGCGAAGCTGGCCGGCGGCGTCTCCGTGATCAAGGTCGGGGCTCACACCGAGGTGGAGCTCAAGGAGAAGAAGATGCGCATCGAGGACGCGGTCTCCGCGACCCGCGCTGCCATCGAGGAGGGCATCGTGGCCGGTGGCGGAAGCGCCATCGTTCAGGCCTCCGCTGTTCTCGCCGACGGCCTCGGGCTCGAGGGCGACGAGGCCGTGGGCGTGCGCGCCGTGGCCCGTGCAGTCGTCGAGCCGCTGCGCTGGATCGCCGAGAACGCGGGCCACGAGGGCTACGTCGTGGTCGAGAAGGTCAAGGAGGCTCAGACCGGCACCGGTCTGAACGCCGCGAACGGCGAATACGTCGACCTCGTCTCCGCAGGCATCATCGACCCGGTCAAGGTCACGCGCTCCGCTCTGCGGAACGCGGCCTCGATCGCCGGCATGGTGCTGACCACCGAGACCCTCGTCGTCGAGAAGCGTGACGAGGACGAGGACTGATCGACGCGCTGTGAGCGCAGGTCGTCCGCGAGGAACGAGCGGCCGGCGTGTGTGATCGGCAGGAGGTCAGTCGATCGAGCAGAGACTGATCGACGCGCTGTGAGCGCAGGTCGTCCGCGAGGAACGAGCGGCCGGCGT
>JAKDNE010000406.1 GCA_030451965.1 Brachybacterium sp.
GGGCCGCATCGCACCGCACCGCACCGCACCGCACCGCACCGCACCGCACCGCACCAGGATTGTCAGGTTCTGATCCGTTTCGCTGGCGGATCTGGCACGAATCCTGACATTTCCTGCCGTCGGGGCCGCGCACCGTCCGGGTCGCGCACCGTCCGGGCCGCCCCTGTGGAGTGAGCGTGCGGCCTGCTCAGCCCGCTCTTCGCGGGGCTTCAGCCATTCCGGTGCGCCGCGGGGAACACGACCCGGAAATTCTCGCAGACCACCGGCATGTCCGGTGCGAAACCCCGGGCGGAATGCTCACGCCAGAACCGCTCATGGATGCGCCGCCAGGACCGGAGAGTTCTGTCGTCCTCGCCCTCCGCGCGTGCATGATCCTCGCTGACCCGGTCGAAGGGCACGATCTGGATCGAGGTCACCTCGAGCACAGCACGCGGGCGGCCCGCACCGTCGAGGATGATCGAGAGATCACCGGCGGCAGGGAGCGACTCGCCATCCTCCTCGTAGTCACCGAGGGACGACGCGGTCGCCGTCTTGGTGCCCGCGTGCACCAGGGCGAGCAGCTCGTCAGCATGTGCGGGCGTGGCCCCGAAGGCCCAGGCCTCGGGGACGGCGGTCGGCAGGTCAGGGACTTCGCGGCGGACATCGGACCAGAAGCCGGCGCTCTCAGCAGTGCTCACCGTCGGAGGCTACCCGCTGGGTGATCGCGCACGGTGCGGTGACGGCCGTCCCCCGGTGCCCCCCTGACGCCGCACCCCTGGTCTCGAGGTACGCCCGCTCAGGGTCGCTGCCTGTCCAGGCGGAGTGAGGGCTGGTCCGCAGCGAACCGCCGCGCCGTGCGGCGCACACGCTGCTCCGTCGGGACCCGGAGACCGCGCTCCCCCACCGATCGCTGCAGTCGCAGGAGCATCCGCAGCGGTCGGCGCAGGTCGTCTCCGTTCGACCGTGCCAAGGTCCAGCCCTGCGAGGCGAGCTCGTCTCGGCGGGTCTCGTCCTCGCGCCACTTCTCCTTCGTCGTACGGTGGCCGTCACCGTCGTACTCGAGCCCGAACCTGATAGATGTCCAGGCCAGGTCGATGTACCGGACCTTTCCCGTGCGGGGGTCCTCCACCGGGAGGTTCGGAGCCGGTTCCGGGAAGCCGGCAGCCATGAGCATCAGGCGCATCACGGACTCGCCCGGGGAACGCACGCCCTCCCGCGCCAGCTCGAGCGCTCGCCGGGTGCGCGCTGTCCCGGCTGCACCTCGACGGGCTTCCACCTCGGCCCGGAGGGACTCGAGAGTCTCTCCGGGATGGACGGCGTCCGGACCGATCACGGCCTCGACAGCGGCGACCACGTCCCAGACAGGCAGCAACGTCGCCAGCTCCCGCAGCGTCTCCGCCTGCGAGGAGACGAGGAGCCTGCCCCGTCGCGCGGTGGCTCCTCCTCGTTGTCTGTGCACGATGACTCCTCGCCCGACGCTCGAGCTCGCCCCCGGATGGACCCGGCAATGGAGCAGCGGCAGCGACACCTCGCCACCGAGCGTGAGGCCCAGCCGCACGGACGGGATGAGCGAGCCCTCGGCCCCGCCCGCGAGCTCCGACTGCCGGAGCATCCCCACACCGTCCTCGAGGCGCCACGGAAGGGGTATGCCCCACAGCAGAGCGGCTGTCGTGTGGCTGAGCACGCATCCCGGGCGCACCGTGTTCTGCAGGACCCACGCCAGCCCGTTGAACGATGCCGGATGGTCGGAGAGCGTCAGGTGGCCGGGGAAGACAGTGGTGAACCGGTCCGAGGCGAGGTCCCGCGGATGCAGACCGTGGCGCATCCACTCCGAGCGATGGAGCAGTGCACCGTGGAAGCGCGTGAGGTCCCGGGCCATGGGCCGACGGTAGGCGCACGCAGGGAACAGCCGCCCGCGCCTCGGGCGCCGGTGGACGAGCACGTCCTGGGGAGGGACGGTTCCCGGCGCCCGACCGACAGCCAGCGCTCGCTGCGGGGGTGCGGGGGATTGTCGGGTTCTGAGCCAGATCCTTGCCCGCATCGGAACGGATCCTGACGATCCACAGGCGGGCCGCGCAACGGCGCCCCACCGGGGGCCGCGCGGCGTCCTCAGCCCTCGGCCGCCGCCAGGTCCAGCCGCTCGGGGTGGGTGTAGACGTTCATGCGTCCGTCGCCGTCCTCGGCCGTGCGGGTGAAGCCGATGAGGGTCTGCCCGAACTCGTCGGCGGTCTCGATCGCCAGGGAGCTGGCTGCGGAGACGCAGGCCAGCAGCGGGATCCCGGCCATGCAGGCCTTCTGGGTGATCTCGAAGCTGGCGCGGGAGGAGACCAGCAGGAAGCAGTCGCGCAGCGGGAGCCGGTCCTCGAGCAGGGCCCAGCCGATCACCTTGTCGACGGCGTTGTGCCGGCCCACGTCCTCGCGCACCACCAGCAG
>JAKDNE010000051.1 GCA_030451965.1 Brachybacterium sp.
TGCAGCTCGCTCGCCGGCTCGGGGCCGACGCCTCGGTGCACGATGGACACTCCCTCGCCGCCGCGGCCGCGGCCGGTGCGAGCACGGCCCTGAGCGCGTACCGGATCGCCGGGCTCGCCACGGGCCGGGTGATCGGGGGCCTGCTGAACGTGCTGGATCCCGAGGTCGTGGCCCTCACCGGCGGTGTCGCCGAGGTCGGAGGGCTCTGGCGCGAGGCTGTGAGCCGCGGCATCGCGCGAGAGGCGATGGACGTCGTCGCCGACACCCCCGTGCTCGCCGCGACCGCCGGCGGCCATGCCGCACTGCTGGGCGCCGCCGCCCGTGCGCTCGATGACCTGTCCGCCTGAGCTCCCCGTCCCCGCGCCCCGTCCCGTCCCGTCCTGCTGAAAGGCTCGCCATGCATCCCCTGGTCTCCGCCCTGGAGGGCTCCCTGATCGTCTCCTGCCAGGCCTATCCCGGTGAGCCGATGCGCGATCCGCGCACCATGGCGCAGGTCGCCGCGGCGGTTCAGCAGGGCGGTGCCTCCGCGGTGCGGGCCCAGGGGCTCGAGGACATCGCTCAGGTGAGGGCCGCCGTGGACGTCCCGGTGATCGGGATCTGGAAGGACGGCGAGGACGGGGTCTTCATCACCCCCACCCTCGAGCACTGCCTCGCGGTGATCGAGGCGGGCGCCGACATCCTCGCGCTGGACGGCACCGCCCGTCCCCGTCCCGACGGGCGCACCCTCGCCCAGACGGTCTCCGCGGTGCGGGAGCGCTTCGACGGACCGCTGATGGCGGACTGCGACAGCCTCGACTCCGCCCTGGCCGCCGCCGATCTCGGGATCGAGCTCATCGGCACCACCCTGTCCGGCTACACCGCTGCGCGGCCGACGACGGACGGCCCCGACCTGGAGCTGCTCGGCGAGCTCTCCCGGCAGCTGCCCCCGACCTCGGTGCTGGTGGCGGAGGGCCGGGTGCACACCCCGCTGCAGGCGGCCGACGCCCGCGCCACCGGCGCTTTCGCGGTCGTGGTCGGCACCGCGATCACCCACCCGACCTGCATCACCCGCTGGTTCTGCACCGCCGTCACAGACGCCCGCCGATGATCTCCCTGGGCTCCTCCCCGGCACCGGTGCCCGACGCCCCGGTGCCCCACACCGTGCTCGCCCGCGCCGGCGAGGGGCCCTGGCCCCGGTACCGGATCGTGGGTCTCCTCCACCTCGGCCACGGGCACCTGCTCGCGGGCTTCGACGGCCGGGAGACCGGCCAGGACGTCCCCGACCCCACCGGCCTGGTCCAGCGGAGGTCGCGGGACGGCGGCCGCAGCTGGGGCCCCTTCGAGGAGCTCCGGCCCGCGGACCGCGAGAAGCGGCACTGGTACTGCGATCCCAGCTATCTCCACGATCCCGCCTCGGGGCGGGTGCTGGTCTTCCATACCCATGCGAAGGATCGCGGGGTGTGGGATGCGGTGGCCGGCACCGACGATGCGGACCGGGACGTGCTGGGCTCCGCCGTCGGCGTCTCGGAGGATCAGGGCCGCAGCTGGGAGTTCCGGTCGGTGACCGAGATCGCCGCTCCCCCGGCGCTGATCCGCACCGCCTTCCCCACCTCCGGTGCGGGCATCGTGCTGCGGCGCGGCCCCTATGCGGGGCGCCTGCTGCAGCCGTACTGCGGCTGGTTCCATGCCTCCGCCGCATCCCCGGCGGCCGGCGGCGAGGTGGTGCGCTCCTACGTGCTGTTCTCCGACGACCACGGCGAGAGCTGGCACCGCGGCGCGCCGGTGGGCGAGGACATGGACGAGACCACGATCGTGGAGCTCTCCGACGGCAGAGTGCTGCTGAACTCGCGCGATCATGCCCGCGGCGGGCACCGGCGGATCGCCGTCTCCGCCGACGGCGGGGCGAGCTGGGAGGACCGCGGCGTCGATCCGCAGTTCGTCGATCCCGGCAACAACGCCCAGCTCGCCGGCCGGTTCCCCGAGGCCCCGAGCGAGGACCCGCGGGCGCGCGAGCTGCTGTTCACCGGCGCCCACGACCGCTTCGCCCGGATCCGGGGCACGCTGAGCACCTCGCGCGATGACGGGCAGACCTGGCAGGAGGCGCTGGTCTTCGAGCCCGGGCCGCTGGACTATTCCGTGGTCCAGGCGCTGGATGACGAGGCGATCGGGGTCCTCTGGGAGGTCGAGTCCCGGGAGATCCGCTTCGCCCGGCTCGAGGCGGGGCAGCTGGGGGCCTGAGAGCAGGGCGGTGGCACCCGCGGACCGGGTACCACCGCCCTCGCGATCTTCTCGACTCAGCGGGTTGCGCCGCTGCGCGGGTCCGGGTCGTCGATCGTGAACCGCGGGGAGGTGAAGGTCTCCCAGTGGTCCGGGTCCTCCGGGTCGCCGAGGGGCTTCAGCACCCGCATCTCCAGGAGATAGTCCCCGTTCTTCACGGTTCTGGGCTTCGTGCCCTGGCGCGGGTAGCTGCCGTCCCAGCCGTAGACCTCGGGTGCCGCGGAGCGGCCCAGGTGGTCGGCGGCGTCGATCAGGCTGGCGGCGGGGTTGACCGGCTTGGTCTTCCCTCCCCTGGTGACCCTGAAGGCCTGGATCTCCAGACGGTCGACGGGGTAGCCGACGTAGTACGCGATGTAGGGGATGTCCCCGTCCTGCATCGTGTAGGTGTGGCCGCCGTCGGGATCCAGCAGCACGCTGCCGGCTCCGTCGGAGACGCCGAGGACGGGCAGGCCCATCCCCTGGTCGTCGAGCACCGGCAGCGCCTGGTAGTCACCGGAGAGCCCGGCGAAGGGGACGACGAGGTCATCCTCCGCACCGGTGAGGGTGATCCAGCCGCCGTAGATGATGCCGTCCTCGCCGAAGTCCTCGCCGAGGGTGACGGTGAGCTCGGTGCTGCCGCCCGCGGGCACGGTGACGGTGTCCGCACCGAGCTCCGCGGTGCCCTCGGCATCGTAGAACCCGGGGTTGAAGGTGGGGTGGCTGGTGGCGATGCCGTGGCGGACGCCGACGGTGTAGGTCTGCTCCGTCTCGGCATCGTTGCTGACGGTGAGCGTGACGGCCCGGGGACCGGTCTCGCCCTCGCCGAGGGAGACCGAGGACTCCTCGATCCGGGTCTCGGTGTGCACCGCGCCGACCATGTCGAGCAGGCCCGCGCCCTGGCGGTGGACCGGTTCGAGGTAGCCCACGTCCGGCATCAGCGACCAGGTCAGCGGATCCGCGGTGTTCATCATCGCGGTCTTCACCTCGGCGGGGGCGAGATCCGGATCCGACTCCAGCAGCAGGGCCGCCGCGCCGGCGACGTGCGGCGCCGCCATCGAGGTGCCCGACATGGAACCGTGCCCGCCCTGCTCCAGCGGGAGCGTGGACCAGATCGAACCGCCCGGGGCGGCGACATCCGGCTTCAGCTGCAGCTCAGCGGTCAGGCCGTAGGACGAGAAATCGGAGACGAGGCCCCCGGTGGGGTTCTCGAAGACCGCCGCACCCTCCTGCCAGGCCCAGGTCACCTCACCCGAGGCGAGCGCCTCCTGCAGCGCGAGCCCATCGTCCTGGCCGATCATGACCACGGGGATGGTGATCGCCGGATCGCCCTCGACGGTCGGGTTCACGACACCGGGGGCGTTGTTATAGAGGATCACGGCGTCGTAGCCGGCCTCCTGGCCCGCGAGCGCCTTGAGGTGGAAGGAGCAGACGCCGCGCTCGATCAGCAGGGCCTGGCCCGAGCCGGTGGCCGGCGGGACGACGGAGGCATCGCAGCCCTGCGCGGCCTCGGTGCCCGGTGCGCCGGCGGAGATCAGTGCGCGCTCTCCGGTCGTCGGGACGGCAGCGGAGCTGCCGGTCGCCGGGCCGTAGGCGATCTCCCGGCCGGCTGCGACGGCATAGGGCGAGCGGCGGTCGGTGTTGTCCACCGAGGCGACCGTGATCGCGCCGGAGGCGACGCCGGGGGCGCCGCTCGAGAAGGTCCCGGCCGTGCCCTCGTTGCCCGCGGAGATCACCATGGTGATCCCGTTGTCGGTGAGCACATCGGACATCTGCGCCGTCGGGTAGTCCTGCCAGGTCACGAAGCTCGCGCCGAGGGACATGTTCACCACGTCGGCGCCGTCCTCCATCGCCCGCTCCATCGCCTCGAGGATCACCTCGGTGCTGCTGGAGCCCTCGCAGCCGAACACCCGGTAGGAGAGCAGGTCGACCCCGGGTGCCACACCGAGGACGCCACCGGTGGAGCGGTCGCCGTCAGCGCCGATGATGCCGGCGACGTGGGAGCCGTGACCGCCGCAGTCATCGGGGTACTCGTCCGGGGAGACCGGGGTCCCCTCCGCCGAGTCATAGGCATCGCCCACGAAGTCGTAGCCGCCGATCACCCGGTCGCCCGGGAAGTCCTGCGTCTCGTCGCCGGTGCCGGAGCCCCCGAGATCGGGGTGGTTGTAGTCGATGCCGGAGTCGATGACGGCGACCGTCACGCCCTCACCGCTCAGGCCGTCGACCTGCCGGACCTGGTCCACGCCGGTCATGGCGTTGCCGTAGACGTCCTCCGGGGAGGCATCGACCGGCTCGGGCATCTCGACCTCGAGCACGGGGTAGACCGCCGACACGCCGGGAACCGTGCGGAGCTCGGCGACGTCCGTGTCGCTCATCGAGACGGACATGCCGTTCCAGCCGGCGACGAAGGTCTCCTCGACCTCCATCGGGATCTCGACGGCCTCGGCCCGCTGCTGGACCTTCTCCTGTGCGCGCGTGTTCGTCGAGGCCCTGCCGCCGCGGAGCACGGGATCGCCCGAGACCTCGACGAGCCAGCGGCCCGGGATCGCGGTCTCGGCCGCGTCCAGGATGTCATCGGGGGTGGGGGCCTCGACGCCGAAGTCCGAGGCGGTGCCGAGGAGCTCGGGGGAGTCGCCGTCGGCCATGGCGGGCGGGGCGATCAGCAGGCCGGCCACGAGGGCGGCCCCGGCACCGGCCGCGAGCGCGCCGCGGGGTCCGGGCAGATCTGGACGGGTGAAGTGCATCGTTGCATTCCTCCGGAGGTGGGGACAGGGAGCTGCGCGTCGTCGCTCGAAGAAGTGCCGCGGCGTACGCCAGCGTTCAGCATTCCATCACGGGGTGCCCAGTTCTGGGGCTGAATGCCGAGATCCGCGCGGGCAGAGCGCCGAGCGAACCACCGGGATCGGCCGTATACGCTCGCGGGGTGGACCGCCCGACCGACACCTCAGCCTCTTCGGCCGTCGACCCGATGAACGGTGCCGCACCGGGCCCCGGGACGACCGCCTCACCGACTGCGGAGCGCGCGGTGGAGCGCGCCCGGCGCACCGTTCCCGTCGTGCTCGCGATGGTGGCGACCCTCGCCTACGGGCTGCAGGGCTCCCAGCAGTTCCACCACCTGGTCGCCCGATCCTGGGACCTGGGGATCTTCACCCAGCTCGCACGGGCCTACGGGGAGCTGCGTGCCCCGATCGTGCCGATCAAGGGCGACGGGGTGAACCTGCTGGGCGATCACTTCCATCCGCTGCTGGTGCTGCTGGCTCCCGTGTGGTGGGTCTGGCCGTCCGGGGAGGCGCTGCTGTGGACGCAGGCGCTGCTGTTCGGGCTCTCCGCGATCCCGCTGACGCGCCTGGCGATCGATCGGTTGGGGCCCGGCCTCGGCACGCTCGCCGGTGGCGCGTACGTGTTCTCCTTCGGCCTGCAGTCCGCGGTCTCGGTGCAGTTCCACGAGATCGCCTTCGCGGTGCCGCTGCTGGCGCTGTCGCTGACGGCACTGCTGCGGGGTAAGGTGCCGGCGGCCGTGCTCTGGGCAGCGCTGCTGGTGCTGGTCAAGGAGGACCTGGGGCTGACCGTCGCGCTGCTCGGGGTCATGATCGCGCTGCGGCACCGCCCCCACCGCGGGTGGGGCATCGCCCTGGCCGCGTGGGGCGCCGGCTGGTTCGTGCTGTCGACCTTCGTGATCCTGCCGTGGCTGAACACCGCTGGGCAGTACGACTACACGGACAACCTGGGATCTGCGCTGGAGGTGTTCTGGCCCCCGGTGAAGTGGCTGACGGCGGCGATGCTGCTGCTCGCGGCGGGGTTGATCGGGGCTCGATCACCGCTGATCTGGCTGATGCTCCCCACTCTCGCGTGGCGCTTCACCGGGACGGTCGAGTTCTACTGGGACTGGTACTGGCACTACAACGCCGTGCTGATGCCGATCGCACTGGCCGCGCTCCTCGATGCTCTCGGGGACCGGCGGACCGGCCGGGCCACGGCCTGGTGGCGCCTCGATGCTCGCCGGCCGGTGCGGTGGGTCCGCGTCACTGCGGTCGCGGTCACCGCAGCAGTGACCCTCGCCCTCGGACCGGCGATGCCGGTGCTGGATGTGCTGCGGCCGGAGAAGTGGGAACCGACCTGGCGGGCACCGAGCGCCGCCGAGGCGCTGGTCGCGGTGCCCGACGGCTCGGTGCTCGCCGTGGACATCACGCTGCTGGCCCAGGCGGTCCCGGACCACGACGTGCAGTGGCTGCACGGCCCCAACCAGCGGGTGCCGGACTGCGTGCTCAGCGATAACTACGCCTTCTCCTGGGCCGGCACCCCGCCGGCAGATGTCGCGGCCTGGGCGGAGCATGAGTGGGGCGTCGACTACCGGCAGGTGTACGCGGACGGCGGGTTCACGGTGGTGTGCCGGCCGTAGCGGTGCGAGCAGCCGGTGATCAGGCGACGGGGTCTGCCTACGGGGTCGTCGACGCGTCGGAACCGCCCGTGCCGTCGGTCGCGTCCTCGGCCGAGCCCTCCGAGGGGTCCGGCGCGTCGGGGTCCTCGGAGCCGGGCTGATCTGTCGGGTTCTCCGGTCCGGTCTCTTCGGGCGGTGCATCGCTCGGCTCCCCACTCGACTCCTCGGTCGGTTCGTCGCTCGACTCCCCGGTCGCCTCATCGCTCGGCTCCCCAGTCGCTCCATCGGTCGGTTCTCCGCCCGGCTCCCCGGTCGCCTCGTCGCTCGATGTGCCGGTGGGGTCGGTCGGGCTCGACGGCTGCTCCACGGGCGCGGACTCCGGGTCCGTGGGAGAGGTCTGTCCAGCGGAGCCGTTCCCGGAGGTGCCCGTGCCGGAGCCGCCTCCCCGGTGTCCGCTGTCGGGGGAGATGTGGTCCCGGTCGCCTCTGCGTTCCTGATCGGTCCCGGTGGAGGCAGCGTCACCGGTGGGCGGCTCGGAGGCCTCGGCCGCTGCGCTCTCGGTCGCTGACGGTGTCCCGGTCGGAACGGGCTCGTCCTCCGTCGGCTCCTCCTCAGGGGTCGGCACGGTGGTCGGGGTCCCGGTCGTCGCGACGGCCCCACCACCGTCGGAGGGAGCGGGTGTGAGCGGATCCGCGTCCGCGGGAGTCTCCGGGGACTCCCCGGCGAGAGCGGCGAGCGGCCCCAGCCCGGCCGCACCGAGACCGGTCACCGTGCCGACCCCGACGATGCTGGCGACGGCGAGTGCTCGCAGCAGGCTCTGACGGGAGGTCGGCGGCACCGCGGCGCGGATGCCCGTGGCCCGCCGTCGACTCGTGCTTCCCTGCATCCGTGCCCCTCCACCCCGTCCGCTGTCACCGGAGGTCAGCCTACTGTTCCCGTCCCCGTCCCCCCGACGTCTCGGGGTCGGGCCTCACACCGGGTCTGCTCGGTCGATGCCGTTGCGGCGACCGAGATGCGACCGGGGATCGATCTGGGCCTTCGCGCGCAGGTTCCGCTCACGTTCGGCCCGTGCCGAGGCCAGACGCAGCCGCCAGGGCGACAGCCGCTCCGCGGCCAGCGCGATCTGCAGCCCTCGGGACAGTGCCAGATCCGTGGCCGAGACGGGCAGCGCGGCCAGCTCCGCGGCACGCTCGGGCAGCAGATGCGCCGTCCCGCAGGCGCTCCAGCGAGCGGCGACCTGCAGGATCCGGCTGCGGGTGTCGAGGATCGAATGACGGGCTCCGGGGACCTCGAGGAGCCGCGCCGAGGGGATCCTGCGGGCGAGCTCCTGGGCGATCTGCGGTGGGGAGACCAGATCCTGGGTACCGGTGATCACCAGGGTCGGGGCACTGATCGCCGGGGCGAGCTGGTGCAGGTCCAGCTGCTCTTCGCGGAACGGCGCCACGGCACGGGCCTGCTCCGCCTCGTACAGCAGCGGATCCAGTGGGCCGCCGTCCGCATGATGCCCGCCCCCGAGCTCGGTGTGCGCGATCCGGGCAGTCAGATCATGCTCGACGACGTAGGGCGCAGCCTGCAGCCACACCTGGTTCAGCACCTGGCTCACGCTGTTCCAGGTCAGGTTCCCGCGGCCCACGGCCAGCAGATCGACCAGCTCGCGCACCGCCTGCGGTCCGCCGTGCTCGTGCACGGCCAGCACCACGGGACCCGCCCGCTGGGCATCGATCGTGCCCTCCTGCGCCAGCCGGCGCAGCGTGCGGGCGGTGGCGGCGGTCGCCGGCTCGACGCCGTCCCAGTACCGGTCCCGCAGTGCCTGCTGGGCGATGGCCTCGTCCCCGGCGCTGGTCAGCGGGGAGTCGAGCACCAGGGAATGCACTCGCTGCGGATGGAGGATCGCGAGCATCTGGGCGAGATAGGCGCCGTAGCCGCTGCCCACCACCGCGGCCTGCTCGATGCGGGCATGGTCGAGCACGGCGAGGAGATCGCCGATCACCTCGCGCAGGGTCATGACATGCGCCGGCAGGCTCTGGCCGCTCGCATCGAGCCGGGACAGGCCCACCCCGCGATGCTCCATCATCAGCACGTCCAGCCCGCGGCCGGCCAGGCTGCGCCGCAGCACGTCGTAGGGCAGCACCGAGGCCCGCGCGGGCCCGTCGGGGATGAGCAGCACCGGCACCTGCGGTCGGGCGATGCCCGACGGCGGCCGCGCCCGAGCTGGTCCGCCGGCTCCGCCGGCGCGCGGACGAGGCGACGCGGCGCGCGTCCGACGCGGGACGGTGCGCGCGTAGCGCAGCGGGAACAGCCGAGGATCCTCGGCCGAGAACTCCCGGTAGACGGTCATCAGGTCGTTGCGCAGCTGAAGCAGGTCGTCCTGCGCCGCCCGGTCGAAGAAATCGGGCGTCAGGGACAGCGCGGCGGACGGTGACACGGGAGCGGCACTCATTCTCCGGTCCGGCCGTCCAGCAGTTCCACCAGGATGTCGAGCTGCCCGGCGTGGCGCGCGGTCTCCTCGACCATGTGGGTCAGCACCCAGCGCACGGTCCGCACCTCGTTCCCGCCGTGGAGCTCCTCCTCGGGCTGTCGACCGCTGAGCTGGGACCGGGACTGCTCCGTCGCGCTGCGGTAGTCGGCGAGCGCCTCCTGGAGGGAGGCCCCGGCCGGGAGCACCCACTCGCCATCGGTGTCGTGGCCGTCGGACCAGCGGTAGCCGACGTCCTCGAGCGGGACGCCGCCCAGCACCTCCCGGAACCAGTACCGCTCGGTGTCGGCCAGGTGGCGGAGCATCCCGGTGACGGTGGTGTCGGAGCCGACCTGGCGCCGTGCGGCCTGCTCGTCGCTCAGAGGGGCGGCCTTCCACAGCAGCGTGGCGCGCAGGAAGTCCAGGAAGCCCTCCAGGGTCGCCTGCTCCCCGGCCAGCAGCGGCGGCTCCGGTCGTCCCTCGGCCGCAGCATCCGTCGCGGCGGGCTCCGCCGTCAGGGTCTCGGGGATGCTCTGCTCCGCGGCGAGCCGATCCACGAGGGTGTCCAGGTCCTCGACCGCGCCGTCCGACGAGGCGGGGTCGGGCTGCGAGCCGGTCGCGGTCATGAGTCCGCTCCGATCGTGGCCCACAGGAAGGTGTACAGCAGGGCGTTCATCCGCGCGGCCTGCTCATTGGTGGCCGCCCCGCCGTGGCCGCCCTCGATGTTCTCCCAGTAGCGCACATCGGCCGAGAGGGACTCCATGGCGGCGGTGAACTTCCGGGCATGCCCGGGATGGACGCGGTCGTCGCGGGTGGAGGTCAGCACGAAGGTCGGCGGGTACTCCTGCGCCCGGTCCTCCGCGAGCAGGTGGTACGGGCTGAAGGTGCGCACGTACTCCCAGTCCTCGGTGTCCGGATCCCCGTACTCGGCCATCCAGGACGCCCCGGCGAGCAGGTGGCTGTACCGCTTCATGTCCAGCAGCGGCACCTGGATGATCACCGCCCCGAACAGCTCCGGGTACTGGGTGACCATGTTGCCGGTGAGCAGGCCGCCGTTGGACCCGCCGCGCACGGCGAGGTGATCACGGTCGGTGACCCCGCGCTCCAGCAGGTCCTTCGCCACCGAGGAGAAGTCCTCGTAGGCGCGGTGGCGGTGCTCCTTGAGCGCGGCCTGGTGCCAGCGGGGACCGTACTCGCCGCCGCCGCGGATGTTGGCCAGCACATAGGTGCCGCCCCGCTCGAGCCACGCCTTGCCGATCCCGCCGAGGTAGGAGGGGGTCAGGGAGATCTCGAAGCCGCCGTAGCCGTACAGCAGCGTCGGCCGCGGGCCGTCGGTGCCCGTTGCGCTTCCGTCGGCGTAGGCCGCATCGAGCCGGGAGATCTCGAAGTAGGGGATGCGGGTGCCGTCGTCGCTGGTCGCGAAGTGCTGGCTGACGTCCAGGCCCTCGGCGTCGAAGCGCGCCGGAGCGGACTTGACCAGGGCGAGCTCCCCGGCCTCCCCGTCGCCCGCGACCTCGGAGAGATCGCCCAGCAGCAGCCGGGTGGGCTCGATGAAGTCGGTGACCGTCACCCACACCTCGTCGCTCTCGTCGGCATCGACCGCGGCGACCCCGAGCGCGCCGCGCAGCTCGGGGTACAGGTCACGCTGGACCCAGTCGCCGTGCTCGTCGCGGGTGTGGACCTCGAGGCGGTGGACGACGTCCTCGAGGATCGAGAGCACCACGGTGGTGCGGGTGATCGTCATATCGGCGAGTGAGGTGGTCTCGGTGGGCTCGAACAGCATGTGCAGCTCGGGCTCACCCTCCTGGAAGCGGGCGAAGTCGCCGCCACCCAGCGAGCCGGCCGTGTAGGTCGACTCCCCGATCTCCCAGTCTCTGCGCGGGGAGAAGATGCCCAGGTCCCGGTGGGCGGTGGCCTCGAGGTCGGCGGGGACGTCGACCTGCTGCAGCACGGGCGGCTGCTGCGAGCGGTCCGCCACGTGCACGGTCATGTCGTAGAAGGCATGCGCCTCGATCACCCAGTCCCGCTCCCAGCCGGGGGTCGAGTCGTGCGCGGCGAAGACGGCCATGTCCGACTCGGTCACCTCGTGGACCAGCTCGGCCTCCTCCAGCGGGGTGCCGCGCTGCCAGATCCGGGCCTGCCGGGCGTAGCCGGAGCTGGTCATCGTGCCCTCGCCGAAATCGGTCGCGACCCAGACGGTGTCGACGTCGATCCAGCTCAGGGAGCCCTTGGCCTCGGGACGCTCGAAGCCGCCCGCGTCGGCGCCGACGAACTCGCGGGTCTCGAGGTCGAACTCGCGGGTGACATCGGCATCCGCCCCGCCATGGGAGAGATCGATCAGGGCATGGCGGTAGGGCTCCCCCTCCACGGGGCGCAGCAGGCTGGCACCGTGCCACACCCAGTCCTCCCCCTCCGCCTCGTTCAGCGCATCCACGTCCAGCAGCACATCCCACTCGGGGTCGTCGGTGCGGTAGGAGTCCAGGGTGGTGCGGCGCCACAGCCCGCGCTCGTGCTCCGCATCGGTCCAGAAGTTGTACAGGAAGTCCCCGCGCTTGGTGACGCCGGGGATGCGGTCCTTCGCGTCGAGGATCTCGAGGATCTGGTGCTGCAGCGTCTCGGCCAGCGGCGTGCCCGACGGATCCTGCGGATCGGCGACGGCGTCGAGCTCGGTCTCGGCCGCGGCATTGCGCTCCCGCACCCAGGTCAGGGCCTCCTCGCCCGTGACCTCCTCGAGCCACTGATGTGGATCGGTGCTGCCATCGGGGGTGGGCAGCTGCGGGTCGATCTGCGAGACGGGGTCGGTCATCTGTTCTCCTGGTCGAAGGTGGTGAAGTCGGTCAGGGCGGCGAAATCGGTCAGGACGCGCTTCCAAGCGGTCTTCCAGACCTCCCGGCCCTCGGCGGTCTCGATGCCCTTGTGCTCGAGACCCAGGGTGCAGCGTCCCTCGTCCTTGGCGGTGATGTTCACCGAGAGCCTCGTCCCGTCGTCCACGGGCGCGCGCCAGTAGCGCCACGTCGCGGTGTCGGTGAGGCGAGGCTCGGTGAGGCCGAGCTCCTCGCGGCGCTCCGGCGACATGAACCCGTCCCAGCGGTCCCGCACGGAATCCGGGTCGCCGGGCACGGTGCGGGAGGCGGAGACGGCGAAGTCCCCGTCGCAGCTCTGGCCGACCACGCGGCGCCCGATGATCTGCTCGTAGGCCACGGTCACGCCCTGCGCCCACCATTCGCTGATCTCCCACTGCTGCGGCAGCAACCGGGCGATCGAGGCGTGGTCGAGGTCGCGGCCCCCGGCCTCGTCGAGCCGTAGGGTCCACACCTCCAGCGGCACACCGGTGCCGGCCCCGATCCGGGCGGCATGACGGTGCTCCTGCGGGGGGATGCTCATGGGGCCACCCTACGGTGGCGCCGACGGATCAGACGCCTGTGCGCGCACTTCGCCCGACCCCGTCCCCGCGTGGAAGACTCGCCGTATGAGACGTCGTCACCTGCTGGCCCTCGCCCCGGTCGCGGCGCTCGCCGCCTGCACCTCCGAGGAGCCGACAGCGCCGGACGGCGGCGGGAGCGATGGTGGGGGCGAGCACCCCGGACAGGCGGGCACGAGCCCGCCGGGATCCCCACCAGCACCAGCTGGACGGCGAGCTCGCGCGGGGAGA
>JAKDNE010000052.1 GCA_030451965.1 Brachybacterium sp.
CCCAGCACGCCCAGGACCACGGCCGCAGCCCCCACCACCGTGGTGGCCCGGCGCAGGCGACGGGCGCCGTCGGGCGAGGGCGCCAGACGGCGGCCGGGGATGATCAGCGGGGCCGGTGCGGGGGGCGGGACCTGCGCAGTGCCCGGATGATCGTGCACCGTGCGCGGGACCGGCGTCGTCTGCGGACCGGGGTGTGAGTCGGTCATCATCGCTCCTCGGATTCCAGGTAGCGCAGCACCGCCATCACGCGGCGGTTCTCCCCGTCGACCGGTGGCAGGTCGAGCTTGGTGAGCACGGAGGAGATGTGCTTCTCGACGCTGCCGGCGGAGACGAACAGGGTGTCGGCGATCGCCTGGTTGGACCGCCCCTGGGCCATCAGGGAGAGCACCTCCCGCTCGCGCGGGGTCAGGCCCTCGAGGGTCCGCCGCCGCCGGGAGCGGACGAAGATCTGCTGGACCACCTCGGGGTCCAGCCAGGTGCCTCCGGCACCCACGTCGGCCACCACCCCGAGGAAGTCCTCGACATCGGCGACGCGATCCTTGAGGACGTAACCCAGGCCGTGCGGCGAGTCGGCGATGAGATCGGAGGCGTAACGCTCCTCGACGTACTGCGAGAGCACCAGCAGCGCCACCTCCGGGTCCTGGCGGCGGATCAGCATCGCGGCCCGCACCCCCTCGTCGGTGAAGGACGGCGGCATCCGCACGTCGACCACCGCGAGGTCGGGACGGTGGTGGGAGATCGCGGCGACCAGCGCCGTGCCGTCGCCGACGGTCGCGACCACCTCGTGCCCTGCGTCGGTCAGCAGCCGTTCGAGCCCTGCGCGCAGCAGCACGGCATCATCGGCGATCACGATCCTCATCGGGCAGTCTCCTCGGTGGTGGGTCGGTTCAGGGCCCGGACGGGGGTCGGTCCGCTGGTCAGGGGGATCTTGGCGTGGAGCAGGGTGCCGTCACCGGGCGGGCTGGACAGCTCGAGCACGCCGCCGGTGGCGCGGACCCTGTCGGTGAGGCCGGCCAGTCCGGTCGAGAGCCCGTCGCGGCGCACCCGCGCGCCGCCGCGGCCATCGTCGCGGATCCGTACGTGCAGCGTCTCCCGGTCCCGGGTGACGGTGACCTCGGCCCGCGTCGCCGCGGCGTGCTTGGCGATGTTCGTCAGCGCCTCGGCGACCACGAAGTACGCCACGGCCTCCCGCTCCCGATCCAGCGCCGGTCCGCCGACCGCGCTCAGGTCGACGTCCAGCGCGACCGGGATCCGCGAACGGGCGGCCAGCGCGGAGAGTGCTGCGTCCAGACCGCGATCGGTGAGCACGGCGGGGTGGATCCCGCGGGCCAGCTGGCGCAGATCCGTCATCACGGCCTTCGACTCCGCATGCGCTTCACCGACCAGCTGCTCGGCACGATCGGGGTCGGCCCGGATCGCGCTCCGGGCGACTCCGAGCGTCATCGCGAGGTTGACCAGGCGCGGCTGGACCCCGTCGTGGAGGTCGCGCTCGATCCGCAGGCGCTCCTGGGCGGCGGCGTCCACCGCGCCCTGACGACGCTCGGCCAGCTCAGCGACCTGTTCGCGCAGATCATCCTCGGAACCGGAGATGAGACTGCGGGCGAGTCCGCGATCGGCCAGGGCACCCAGGGCGAGCATCACCGCGGCCAGCAGCACGCTCACCGAGGAGAGCACGGCGAGAGCGACTCGTGACAGCTCCCGCGAGCCCAGCTCCACGGGGCCATGGATAAGAGCGATCTCCGCGCCCCTCCAGCCGCACCACAGCAGCACCACGAAGGCGAGGAAGAACAATCCGGTGACCAGGATCGCCAGATGGTGATGCAGGAGCCCGCGCCAGAACGCACCGGTTCCGAGCTCGAACCAGCGGTTCTGCAGCCAGCCCGCAGCGCCTCGGCGGTGGGAGCTCCGCTGGGCGGGCAGGATCACGCGCAGCCCGTGGATCGCGACCGCTCGGCGCCGCTCTATGCGCACGATCAGCTGCATCAGCAGCAGCCAGGGGAGCAGCAGCAGCAGACCGCTGCCCAGGGCAGGAAGCAGACTGATCCCCGTGATGAGCAGGGCAAGGCTGATCCAGAACCAGGTGCACAGCAGGAGCCCGCCCACCGCCACCGAGGCGATCGAGGCGGGGGTCAGCCGAGCGAGCGGTCGGGTCCCGTCCTCGGTGATGGAGTCGTTCATGCCACGACAGTAGGCCCCGTGAGCGGGTCTCTCCCACCGGGCCCGCCCTCCAGGGCAGCGGGGGAAAACCCCCGCACGGCGCGGCTCCGTGACGCACATCCATGGTCGATCAGCGGGATGCGGCGGCCAGATGCGGTTCAATGGGGGCATGAGCAGTGACGCCACTTCTTCCGACGAATCCCTCGAACCCGCCGACGACGGCGGGTCGTCCGCCGATGGCCAGGACCGCGGCACCCTGCGCGATGTCGCGAACTCCCTGGGCATCTCCAGCGCAGTCGCGCTGCGTGCTCTGCGCGGCTCCGACGAGATCAAGCCGCAGATGGCGCGCCGGGTGCTGGAGGCCGCCGAACGGCTCCGCTTCCCGCTCGAGGAGCTCAGCGGCGAGACCGAGCACCGCGGGGTCGTCGCCGTGCTGGTCAACACCATGCGCAACACCTGGATCTCCGATCTGGTGCGTGCCATCCGCATCGAGCTGGCGGCCACCGGTCGCACCGCCGTCGTGGTCCCGACCCGGCGACGGATCCCCGAATACCCGGTCGCCGCGGATACCGACGCCATCGAAGACCTGGTCCGCCTCGGGGTGGACGGCTTCCTGATGGTCTCCGACCTGGCGGACATGGAGCACGTGCTCGAGTCCACCGCCGGCCGTCCCTTCGTCGGCATCGGATGCTCGCAGAGCTTCACCGGCAGGTTCGACACCGTCCGCATCGACGACGAGGTCGGCCAGGGCCTCCTGGTCGACCATCTCGTCGGCCTCGGCCACCGCGAGATCGCGCATGTCGGCGGGGTCGGCGCAGCCGTCGCCCGCGAGCGGGCCGATGCCTTCCGCTCGGCGATGGCGCGCCACGGCCTCGGCGACGTGGCCCGGGTCGAGCCCGGAGACTTCACCGAGCAGGTCGGGCAGACCGCCGGATCGATGCTGCTGCGTGGCAGCCGTGTGCCCACCGCCGTCACCTGCGCCAACGACGTCACCGCGGTCGGGGTGCTCTCCGCCGCTCGCGACGCCGGCTACGCCGTTCCCGAGGAGCTCTCGGTGGCCGGCTACGGCAACACCTCGCTGGCGTCCTCCGGGGTCTCCCAGCTCACCAGCGTCGACCCCAATTCCGACCGGCTCGGCGCGCTCGCCGCGCAGTTCCTCGTCGAGCGCGTCTCCGGGCACGAGGTCCCGACACGGGATGTGGCCGTGGCACCCTCCATCGTGGTGCGCCGCACCACCTCTGCGGGGCCGCGCCCCGAGACCACCAAGCGCAAGCGGGTCTCCGTCGACTGATCGTCGACGGCTCCGAGCGCCCGACCTGCGAACGATCTCCTCCCTGCGATAGGCTCCGACCATGATCAACACCACGAACGACCCGAGCACGCCGCCCACCCAGCGGTCCATCGGCGAGCTCGTCCAGTCCATCCGCGACGAGCTCCTCGGTGTCGTCCACCACGAGATCGACATTGCGAAGAAGGAGGTCACCGCCCTCGCGGTCAAGGCCGGCATCATCGCCGCCTGCGCGGCGGTGCTGCTGTTCCTCCTGCTCTCCGCCTGGGTGATGCTGCTGTTCGCGGCGGCCACCGGGCTTCAGGCGCTGGGACTGCCCTTCTGGGCGGCCTACCTGATCGTCGCCGGCGTCTTCGTCGTGGTCAGCGCGATCCTCGGACTGGTCGCCTTCCTGGTCTCGAAGAAGCTCAAGGCGCCCGAGACCACGATCGAGACCGCCCAGGCGGCGGTCCAGGCGGTCCAGGGCAAGCGACGTCACAACGCCGTCTCCTACGACGACACCTTCGAGGAGCTCTACGGCAAGCAGGTCAGCGCCCGCACCGACTGACCGGGCAGAATCGACGCTGCCGGGCCGGTCCCTGCACGTGTGTCATACGCGTCGTGCGCCGTCGACCCTCCCACCTGGCAGTACCCTGGGGCACGTGACTCTTCAGCTGCACGACACCGCCACCCGTTCCACCGCACCGCTGAACCCGGTGCGGGAGGGGGCGGTGTCGTTGTACGTCTGCGGCCCGACCACGCAGGGTGCGCCCCACCTCGGTCACCTGCGCACCTTCCTCGCCTTCGACGTGCTGGTGCGCTGGCTCGAGCGCAGCGGGCTCGCGGTGACCCACGTCCGCAACGTCACGGACATCGACGACAAGATCCTGGTGAAGTCCGCCGACGCCGGGGCCGAGTGGTGGACCTGGTCGCTGCGCTTCGAGCGCGAGTTCCAGGACATGCTGGACCGGATCGGGAACCGTCGCCCCTCGTACGAGCCGCGCGCCACCGGGCACGTGCCCGAGATGATCGAGCTGATGCAGCGGCTCATCGAGCGCGGCCACGCCTACGCCGACGGGAACGGCTCGGTCTACTTCGACGTCGCCTCCCACGCGGACTACGGCTCGCTCACCCGGCAGTCCCTCGAGGACATGCAGGATGCCGGGGAGGAGATGGAGTCCGGCAAGCGGGATCGTCGCGACTTCGCGCTGTGGAAGGCCGCGAAGCCGACCGAGCCGGGCACCGCCTCCTGGGACACTCCCTTCGGACGGGGCCGGCCGGGCTGGCATCTCGAGTGCTCCGCCATGAGCCGCAAGTACCTGGGCGAGACCTTCGATATCCATGCCGGTGGCCTCGACCTGCGTTTCCCGCATCATGAGAACGAGCAGGCGCAGTCCCATGCCGCCGGATACGGCTTCGCCCGTCGCTGGATGCACTCCGGCGTGCTCACTGTGGACGGGCTGAAGATGGGCAAGAGCCTGGACAACTTCGTCACTGCGGCCCGAGCGCTCGCCGAGCATCCCACCCCGGCCGTGCGGCTCGCTCTGATCAGCGGCCACTACCGCGCCACGGTCGAGTACAACGCGACCGCCATGGGTGAGGCGGAGACCGTCTGGGAGCGCTTCCGCGCGACCGCGGTCCGGGCCGCCCAGCGGCTCGGCGAGCACCCTGCCGCGGCAGCTTCGGCGCCGCTGGGCGAGGTGGAGCTGCCTGCCGATTTCGCCGCCGCGATGGACGAGGATCTCGCGGTCCCGGAGGCGCTCGCGGCCATCCACCGCGAGCAATCCGCGCTGAACACCCTGCTGGCCGCGCGGAGCGCCGTGGACCCCGCAGAGATCGCCGGCACGCTGGAGCGGTTGCGGGCGATGCTCGACGTGCTGGGGCTGGACCCGCTCGGCCCGCAGTGGGGGCAGGCCGCCGGCGCCTCCAGCGGCGAGCACGAGGCGCTGGACGCGCTGATCACCACGCAGCTGGCCGCCCGGGAGGCGGCCCGCGCCGAGAAGGACTGGTCCCGGGCGGATGCACTGCGCGATGCGCTGACCGCCGCCGGGATCCGCATCGAGGATGGGCAGAACGGTGCCCGCTGGACCCTCGAGACCCGAGACTGAGCAGGACTGAGGAGACGAACGATGGCAGGAAACAGCGCGCGCCGCGGTGCGGTGCGCAAGGGCAAGAAGGGCGCGACCGTCGGATCCGGCGGTGTGCGACGCCGTGCGCTCGAGGGCAGGGGTCCGACGCCGAAGGCCGAGGACCGTCCGAACCACAAGGCATACAAGGGCGCTTCGGCGTCCGCCGGGACCGCCCCACGGCGCGGGGGAGGCGGCAAGGGGGCGCGGAAGGCGCCGGGCAGCGACCAGGTCGCCGGTCGCAACGCCGTGCTCGAGGCGCTGCGTGAGGAGGTGCCCGCCACCCAGCTGACCCTGATGGTCCGCCTCGACACCGACGAGCGGGTGCGCGAGATCATGCGACTGGCCACCGCCCGCGGCCTGCCGGTCGCGGAGGCCGCCCGCACGGACCTGGACCGCATGACCGACCATGCGGTCCATCAGGGTGTGGCACTGACCATCCCGCCGTACGAGTACGCGGGCGTCGATGAGCTGCTGCGCATCGCCGCGGACCGCTTCGAGCCACCGCTGCTGGTGGCATTGGACGGCGTCACCGATCCCCGGAACCTGGGTGCGATCCTGCGTTCTGCAGATGCCTTCGGCGCCCACGGCGTGATCCTGCCCGAGCGCCGCAGCGTCTCGATGACCGCGAGCGTGTGGAAGGTCGCCGCCGGCGCGGCCGGCCGTGTCCGGGTCGCCCAGGTCACCAACCTCAACCGCACCCTCACCTCGTTGAAGGAGAAGGGTGTGTTCGTGCTCGGACTCGATGCCGAGGGCGACGTCACGACGCGAGGGCTCGAGCTGGGCACCGAGCCGGCCGCCCTCGTCGTCGGCGCCGAGGGCAAGGGTCTGTCGCGTCTGGCCCGCGAGATCAGCGACCAGGTGGTCTCGATCCCGATGGCCGGGCGTTCCGAGTCGCTGAACGCCTCGGTGGCCGCCGCGATCGCTCTCTACGAGATCTCCGGTGTGCGCGAAGGCCAGGGCCGGGGCTGATCGACGTGCTGGCGAGGGACGAGCCGGTAGGAGAGCGGCGGGTCAGCGGGGCTGAGCGGATCCCGGTGCCGGTTCCGGCATGGCCGGGGCCCGGGCCGCACGGCCGTTCAGCGTGCGCACCGGGATGGTCACGTGCGGCAGGGTCAGCTGGATGATCGGTCCGAGCCCGATCGCGTAGACCACGGTGCCGATGCCGAGCGGCCCGCCCAGCACCGTGCCGGTGACCAGGACGATCACCTCGAGCACGATGCGCACAGGTCCGACCGGCCTGTTCAGCACCCGGCCGAGCCCCGTCATCAGGCCGTCGCGGGGACCCGCTCCGAGCTGGGCACCGAGGTAGACGCCGCCGCTGATCCCGTTGAGGGTCACGCCGAGGAGCATCATCGCCACGGCCAGCGGGACCCCGCGCGCCTCGGGAAGCACCAGCATGCCCAGATCGATGCTCACGCCCACCCAGATCGAGTTCGCGATGGTGCCGATCCCGATGCGTTCGCGCAGCGGGAACCACAGCAGCAGCAGCACGAAGCTCACGGTGATGCTGAGCGTTCCCACGGTGAGACCGAGCCGTTGCGCGAGAGCCGCGTGGAGGACGTCCCACGGAGCCCCGCCCAGGCCCGACTCGAGCAGCAGGGCGAGGGAGAATCCGAACCCGGTCAGCCCCACCATCATCTGGAGCGCTCGGAGCGGTAACCGGTCCACACGCAGCTGGTCGCGCAGGGAGAGATTGTCCAGGCGCGCCGTCGACCGTCGACGATCGCGGGTCATGGGATCAGGGGGCTCCTCTCAGGAGTCGAAGATCGGAAGGGCCGACGTCTCGGTGGTCACCAGGGACTTCTCGTCCGGCCGGTGGATGAGGACATTGAGGATGTAGTGGCGCACGGTCTCGTCGAGGCTGACGTCATGGCCCTTCTTCTCGGACAGGAACCATTTGTGCTCGAGGATCTCATGGAAGAACTCGGGAGGCTCGAGCTTGGAGCGCATCGTGCGGGGGACCGCCCGCACCACCGGCTCGTACTGCTGCTGGAGCCACTCGTGCGCGACGAATTCCTCGTCCTCGAGCTGCTGCTCGGTGTCGGCGCGGTACTGGTCGAGGTCGTTGAGCAGTCGACGGGCCTGGTTCTCCTGTGCGTCGATCCCGGTCAGCCGCATCAATCGCCGCGCATGGTGCCCCGCGTCGACGACCTTCGGCATGATCGACAGCGTCGTGCCGTCGAGGTCGGTGGTGATCTCCAGCTCGCCCACGTCGAACCCCAGCTTGTTGAGCTTCTCGATCCGGGCGGAGACCCTCCAGCGCTCGTCGGCGGAGAACCGCTCGCGGGAGGTGAGCGTCTCCCACAGCTCCTCATAGCGGGAGATCAGGTCGTCACCGACCGAGATCGGATCGACGTCGGGATCGAACATATCCCCGGCCTGCAGATCCATCAGCTCACCGATGATGTTGGTGCGGGCCAGGTCGAGGTCGTGGTGACGCTGACCGGTGGTGAGCTGCTCGTGGAGGGAGCCGGTCTCGACGTCGACGAGGTAGGCGGCGAAGGCGCCCGCATCGCGACGGAAGAGCGTGTTCGACAGCGAGACGTCACCCCAGAAGAAACCCTCCAGGTGCAGGCGCACCAGCAGCACCGCGAGCGCATCGAGCAGACGATGAGCGGTGTCCGGGCGTGAGACCTGGCTGAACACGGCCCGGTATGGCAGGGAGAACTGCAGGTGGCGCGTGATCAGGACGGCGTCGAGCTCCTCGCCCGACGGCGTGGTCCGGCCGGAGACGACGGCGAAGGGCTCCACCGCAGGGATCTCCAGGCGGCCCAGCACCCGCAGCATCTCGTATTCGCGCTGCGCGAGGGTGTGGGAGATCTCCTTGATGGCGAGGACGCGGCCCGAGACGCGTGCGAAACGCACGACGTGACGAGAGATGCCGCGGGGGAGTGCGGCGAGGAGCTCGTCGGGCCACTGCTCGAGCGGCGTCTCCCACGGCAGGTCCAGCATTGCCGGATCTGCGCGGGACGCGGTGATCTCCAGGGGTGCCATGGAGCCATTGTCTCCTGTGCCGGGGAGCTTCGCACCGTCGGGACGAGAATTCACGTCATCTCGACGCGAAGGTCACCTCGCGCTCACGGTCGCGGGGTGGCGGACGACGGCGACGGGCGCCCGGCGGATGCCGGCCGCCCGTCGCGCGGTGCAGCTGAGTAGGGTCAGTCGCCGAGGCGCAGCCCGCTCTTGGTGTCGAACAGGTGCGCGTGCTCCGGGGACGGACGGAAGTACACCGTCTCGCCCTTGCTCGGAGGACGGCGGGCGTCGACCCGGGCGATGAACGGCTTGTCCATCTCCTCGGCACCGTCTCGACGGCCGTAGATGAACGCATCTGCGCCGAGCTCCTCGACGAGGTCGACCTCGATGGCGAGCCCCTGGTTGTCGGTGGCGATCTCCAGGTCCTCGGGGCGCACACCCACGGTGACCGTCTTCTGATCGGTCTCCGAGAGGGTGGAGCGGTCCACGGGGAGCACGGCGCCGCCGAACTCGACGCCCTGATCGGTCAGCGGGGCCTCGAACAGGTTCATGGCCGGGGAGCCGATGAATCCCGCGACGAACACGTTGTTCGGGTGGTCGTACATGCGGCGCGGGGGGTCGATCTGCTGCAGGACGCCGCGATCGAGCACCGCCACGCGGTCGCCCATCGTCATGGCCTCGGTCTGGTCGTGGGTGACGTAGACCGTGGTGACGCCGAGCCGGCGCTGCAGCGAGGCGATCTGGGTACGGGTGGAGACTCGCAGCTTCGCGTCGAGGTTCGACAGCGGCTCGTCCATGAGGAACACCTGGGGCGAGCGGACGATGGCGCGACCCATGGCCACACGCTGACGCTGACCGCCGGAGAGCGCCTTGGGCTTGCGGTCCAGGTACTCGGAGAGATCCAGGATCTCGGCGGCGTCCTCGACGCGCTTGCGGATCTCGGCCTTGGGCTTGCCGGCGATCTTCAGGGCGAAGCCCATGTTGTCGGCGACGCTCATATGCGGGTACAGCGCGTAGTTCTGGAACACCATCGCGATGTCACGATCCTTCGGCGGGACGTCGGTGACGTCGCGATCGCCGATCAGGATGCGGCCGGCGTCGATCTCCTCGAGACCGGCGAGCATGCGCAGGGAGGTCGACTTGCCGCAACCGGAGGGGCCGACGAAGACGAGGAACTCGCCGTCACCGATCTCGATGTCGAGGCTGTCGACGGCCGGGCGCTCCTGGCCCGGATAGACGCGGGATGCGTTGTCGAACGTGACTGTTGCCATGGTGGTTCTCCTTCACCGGCAGGTACGTGCCGGACGGTCCGTTGTGAAGTGATGAGCGGCCGGTTCGAGGTCGTTCCCACGGAAGGTGCTTCTTCGCACCGGCTCGCAGAAGTGTAGCTCAGCTCTCGTTGCTCCGGAATGCAGCCGTGGACCGGGTCTCACCTGTCGGGACGAGGTCTCGGGGCGGCAGGAGCGGGTCGCGGGTGGGTGCTGCGGGATACTGGCGCGGTGGACATCAACGAGCTGACCCGGAAGATCCTCGATCGTCGTGCGCAGGACGGCGATCCGCTGCGGATCGTGCAGGCCGGGCATCCTGCCCTGCGACGACGCGCGGTGCCCGCCCGCGGACGGATCGACCTCGAGCTGCTGTGCGAGCTGGCCGAGGCGATGACTGTGACGATGCGCACAGCGCCGGGCGTGGGGCTGGCCGCCCCCCAGGTGGGGCTTCCGCTGAGCTTCTACGTGGTCGAGGACGGCTTCGCGAGCGAGCCGGGCGAGGACGCGGACGACGAGCTGTTCGAGCGGCGGCCGCTCGCGCTGCGTGCGCTGCTGGATCCGGTGCTCGAGCCGCTCGGGGAGCAGCGGGTCTATGCCTTCGAGGGGTGCCTCTCCGTCGACGGCTGGCAATCGATCGTCCCGCGTGCGCGCCGCGTGCGTCTGCGCGCCGTCGAGCTGCTGCCGGACGGCCGGCTGGAGGAGGTGGACGAGGAGCACGTGGGCTGGACCGCCCGGATCCTCCAGCACGAGACCGACCATCTGGCCGGGACCCTGTGCCATGACGTGTCCGTGCCCCGCTCCTTCATCGACGCCGCCTACGCCGGCCACTACGAGGATCTCGCCGAGGCCGTCCGGCGACTCGGGCTGACCGGTGAGATCGCGGAGCTCGCCCCTGGCGAGGTGGTGATCGGCTGACGCAGGAGCCGACCCCTCAGCTCGGGCACGGCCGGACGCTGTAGCTTGACCCTGTTCACGACCCGACAGAACGGAGCAGACGGTGACCCAGAGCGACCAGAGCGCGCCTCCCATCCCGCAGGGCGAGCTGATCGAGGACGGCGGCCTCGCCGAGGAGCTCGACGAGCGCTGGCTCTCGGTGCTCGACACCGCGCTGAGGGTGCAGGCGCCGCTCGCCCGCAACTACGTGGAGCGGCTGCGCGCCAAGCGCCCCGAGGCGACCGATCGCCAGCTGCTCGAGCACGTGACCACGCGGTTCAAGGACATCGCCACGGTCACCGGCGCCGGCATCGGCGGCGTCGCGGCAATGCCGGGGCTCGGCACCGTGGCCGCGCTCGGTCTGACCGTCGGCGAAGGCGTGACCTTCGCGGAGGCGTGCGCCTTCCTCACGCTCGCCGCAGCGGACATCCATGGGGTGGACATGGCGGAGCGGAGCACCCGCCGACTGGTCCTGATGGGTGTGCTCAGCGGAGAGCGCGGCACCGAGATCATCGCCAAGGCGATGGGCAAGCAGGGCCTGCAGTGGAATGCGATCCTCAGCGGCGGTGGCGGCTTCCTGCCGGGCCTGGTCAGCAGGCAGGTCTCCCGGTACGTGCGCCGCCGCGTGATGGCCCGCACCGGCAAGCTCTGGTTCTTCCGGCTGCTGCCCTTCGGGATCGGCGCCGTGCTGGGGGGCGTCGGTGCCCGCTCGGTCGCCCGCTCCGTGGTCGAGTCGATGCTCGAGATCTTCTCGCACGGCGCGATGCTCCAGGGCGAGTTCGCCGAGCAGCGTCGAGGCCTCGCGGACTGAGCCGCAGGCGCCCGCCGGAGGGTGCGGAGCACGGAGGGTCGGTCCCCGCGGGGACCGACCCTCCGTGCATGGTCGTGGCCTGATCCGCGGTGTGCGGACCGGAGAGCTCAGACCTTCTGGGTGAAATCGTTGGCGTGCTCGGTGCCGACGGCGCGTTCGTAGGAGCGGCGGATCTCCGCCTCCGCGTCGCTGCGGCCCTCCCAGTGCGCGCCCTCGACACTCTTGCCGGGCTCGAGGTCCTTGTAGACCTCGAAGAAGTGCTGGATCTCCAGGCGATGGAACTCCGAGACGTCGGTCAGCTCCTGGCGACGCACCTGGCGCCGGTCGCCCACGGGGACTGCGATGATCTTGTCGTCGCCGCCGGCCTCGTCACGCATGCGGAACATGCCCAGCGCGCGGCAGCGGATCAGGCAGCCCGGGAAGGTCGGCTCCTCGAGGAGCACGAGGCAGTCCAACGGATCGCCGTCCTCGCCGAGGGTCCCCTCGATGAAGCCGTAGTCATCCGGATAGCGGGTGGCGGTGAAAAGCATCCGGTCGAGACGGATGCGACCGTTGTGGTGATCCACCTCATACTTGTTCCGGTTTCCCCGGGGGATCTCGATAGTCACGTCGAATTCCATGACAGGCGCTCCATTGCTCCGGCCCCGTAGGCCACTGGTAAAGACCGTGACACCATATCGTGGGCACCATGGGAACGAGCGCAATCGAGCGGATCTGGCGCACCACGGCGATCGTGATGTGCGCGGCGGTGCCGACGAGCTTCTACGTGCTCGGGGATCTCACCGACGCCTTCCCCGGTGTCCTCACGGTGCGCAGCACGACGGAGGGACCGGCCTCCGGGCCACGTGCGGCCGCCGAGGACTGGGAACGGGTCGGGGTCGAGGATCTCCTTCCGACCTCCGCGCCGGTCGCGCCCCCGATCGATCCCACTGACCTCGAAGAACGGATGTCCGCCGGGGCAGACCTGCCGGTGGTCGCCGGGGGTCTGGCCTTCAGCGTGGTCGACGCCGAGACCGGCCGGACGCTCGCCGCCCGTGAGGAGGGCACCGCCCTGGTGCCCGCCTCGACCCTGAAGCTGCTGACCGCGGCCGCCGTGCTGCGCCAGTACGGCGGGGACGAGGTCCTGCACACCCGCGCCGCCGTCCAGGACGGCGTGATCACCC
>JAKDNE010000053.1 GCA_030451965.1 Brachybacterium sp.
GGCGACGACGAGGTACATGAGGACCATCGACAGGGCGGTGGCGACCATCGAGTCACGCAGGAACCGCAGGGATTCGGGAACCTTGAGGTCCTCGGTGGAGCGGCTTTTGCCCTGGGGGTCGACGACTCGCCCGACAGTGCCTGCGGCGATGTATCCGGCGGTGCCGAAATGGCCGATCGCGATCGAGTCGTCGCCGGTGATGCGACGTGTCCAGGGTTGGGCGAAGGCCGGCAGGGCCACCATCAGGATCCCGAGCAGCATGGCGCCGAGGACCACGACCACGACGGTGGGCATCCCGGCGGAGGCCATGACCATGGTGATCAGGGTGGCCATGAACAGCAGGTGGTGCCCGGTGAGGAAGACGTAGCGCAGCGGGGTGAAGCGGGCCAGCAGGATCGCGACGATGAAACCGAGGATCATCAGCCATGCGACCTGCGCGCCGAACTCCTCCTGGGCGATGCCGACGATGGCCTCGTTGGTGGGGACGACGCCCTGGGCGCCGAGGGCGCCCTGGATCATGATGCCCAGCGGGGCGAGCGAGGCGACGACGAGGGTGGCACCGGCTCCGATGAGGAGGAAGCCGAGGACGGCCTTGAGGGCGCCGCCGACCACCTGGCCGAAGGACTTGCGCAGGGCGATCAGGCCGATCGCAGTGATCAGGCCGATGAGATAGGCGGGCACGCTGAGGAACTCGTTGACGAGGAACTCAGCGATCGAGACGAGGACGTTCATGGTGGTGCTCCGTGAGGTGAGGAGAAGGGAGGGAGCCGCTCAGACGGCGTAGACGCGGCGCAGTGCGGCGTCGATCTCGGACTGCGAGGTGAAGTTCTCGATCACCTGGACCGGGACGCCGACGTCACCGAGGGTCTCGGCGATGGCGCCGGAGGTGAGGATGACGTCCGAGTCCGTGGCCCGGCCCTTGGCGGAGATGGTGTCGGTCGCCTGGATGTCCAGATAGGAGGACCAGCCCCAGCGGTCCAGGACCTGCTCCGCGGTGTTCTTGAGGAACAGGCTGGTGCCCAGGCCGTTCCCGCACACGGTGAGGATGAGGTGCTTGGAGGGAACGGCGTCCGGGTCCACGGCGGCGGGCTCCCGGCCCTCGGGAGCGGCCGAGGCAGTGGGGTCGTCGGCCGTGGCGGCCGCAGCCGACGGGGTGGCAGCGGATGTCGTGGTGCCGGCCGCGGGGGAGTCCGCGCCGAGGGCGGTGAGCACCTCGGCCGATGTCGTGGCCGTGTCCAGTGCACGGCGACCCTCCGGATCGGCGAGCACGCCGGCCAGGGCGGCGAGCGCCGCCTGATGGGCCGACGTATCGGCGGCGGCGAGCGCCATCACCAGAGTCACCGGATCGTTCGCCGAGTGGCCGAAGGGGACCGGCTCGGCCAGCCGGACGAAGGACAGTGCCGTGCGGTGCACGGAGTCGTCGGGCCGCGAGTGTGCGAGGGCGAAGCCCGGGGTGAGGACGATGTAGGGCCCGTGCTCTTCGACGGTGCCGATCATTGCCTCGGTGTAGGCGTCGTCGGTGGCGCCGGTGGAGACCAACAGATCTCCGGAGAGACGGATCGCTGCCCGCCAATCCTGCGCCGGGGCGTCCAGGAGAATGGCGGAGGGGTCGAGCAGATCGCTGAGCTGTGACATGGGGTCTCTTCCGACGAGGGCCGACGACAACTGATGCAGAGGCCGAGAGAACGTCGCGCGCTCTGCGGGTCTGCCGGCGAGTTCACGCAGTTCACGCCGGGGAACCGGGTTCCCGCGACGCGATTGCGCCAGCTTATCGGAGCACTCGTCATCCCGCTCATTCTCTGCCTATGCTCGTCGGCATGGCTGAACACTCCGCGGCGTCCCGCAGCACCTGGCATTCCGAGGTGTCCACCGCCTATCTCGCGCAGCTCGATGAGGAGCGCGAGGCGGCGATGCGGAGCTCCTCCCATCCCGGCTCCTCCTTCGCGGGCGCCGCCGCCGCACTCCACGAGCTGCTCGAGCAGCAGGTCGCGGCCGGTGCCGGGGAGATGGTCGCGCTGCTGCTCGACCTGGCCGAACATCCGGAGGTCGCCTTCGAGGAGCACCGCTCCGCCCGCGCGATCGCCGATCATCTCGCCGCCCACGGCATCGAGGCGCAGGTGGGAGTGCACGGTCTGGCGACCGCGGTCCGCGCGGAGATCCGCGGCGTCGGCGGCGAGGAGCCCGGCGCGCCCACCCTCGCGATCCTCTCCGAGTACGACGCGCTGCCCGGCATCGGCCATGGCTGCGGCCACAACGTCATCGCCGTCATGGGGCTGGGTGCGTTCCTGGCCCTGGCCGCGCTCGCGAAGGCCGATCCGTCGGCCGTGCCCGGACGGGTGGTGTTCCTCGGGACCCCCGCCGAGGAGGGCCACACCGGCAAGGAGTACATGGCCCGCGAGGGAGCGTTCGAGGGGCTGGACGCCGTGGTGATGGCGCATCCCTACGGCTACGACCTGGCTGATCAGACCTGGCTGGGGCGGCGGACCCTCACCGTCGAGTACCACGGGCACACCGCCCACGCCTCCGCCCAGCCGTACATGGGCCGCAACGCCCTGGACGCGGCGAGCCTGATGTACCAGGGCGTCGGCCTGATGCGTCAGCAGACCCCGCCCACCGACCGCATCCATGCCGTGATCCGCGAGGGCGGCGAGCGCGCGAGCGTCATCCCGGACTGCGCGAGGCTCGACCTGTACGTTCGCTCCCAGCGCCCCGAGACCCTCCGGGACCTCTCGCAGCGGGTGGAGGACGTGGCCCGCGGCGCCGCGCTGATGGCCGGGGTCGGGGTGAGCGTCCGCTGGGACGAGCATCCGCCGTCGCTGCCGGTGCGCACCAACGAGGCGCTGACCGGGCGGTGGGTCCAGGCGCAGCGTCGACGCGGTCGCGACCCGCTGCCGTACGGCGTGGTCTCTCCCTCGCTCGCGGC
Organism: Brachybacterium sp.; assembly: GCA_030451965.1. Lineage (GTDB taxonomy): Bacteria > Actinomycetota > Actinomycetes > Actinomycetales > Dermabacteraceae > Brachybacterium. The sequence goes on from JAKDNE010000053.1 coordinate 2,924, forward strand.
GTCCACCGACTTCGGCAACGTCAGCTACCGCGTGCCCGGCATCCATCCGGTGATCCGGATCGCCCCGTCGCAGATCGCGCTCCACACCCGGGAGTTCGCGGCCTCCGCGGCCGACGGGGCCTACGGCCTCGCCGCGACCGTGCTCGATGTCCTGCACGATCCGGTGCTGGCCCGCGCGGTCACCGAGGAGTTCGACGCGGCGGGCGGCGCGATCGACGTCCCCGGCTTCTTCGACTGATCCGCCCGCCGAGGATCGCAGCGCTCAGCTGACGATCGTGGCATCGCCCTGCCGGGCCTGCCGCAGGTGCTCGCGCGAGTACCCGGTGATGCCGATCTCCTGGGCCCGCCCCGGGTCGGAGACCAGGAGGTTCCCGTCGGCGTCCTCGCCCTGGGCGACGACGAAGTGGCCGTAGTCCGCGTCCTCTCCGAGCAGCCTGCCGTGGTGGACGTGCAGGATCACCACTGATCCGTGGGCGGACGCTTCCAGCCCTTCCTTGAACAGGGAGTGCGTGGCCGTCCCGTCGGTGTCGCGGATCCCCGCCTCGAGGTCCTCGAGGTAGGCGCCGGTGTAGTCGACGGTCTTGACCGCTGGGTCCTCCCACGGCGACAGGCCGCAGCGGGCGCGCATCTCCTGGACGGCGCGGGAGTTCCCGCCCTTCGCGGAGCCGTCTGCTCCCGAGACGTAGTGCTCGACCCGTCGGCCCGCGGCGACCAGGGCGATGACGGCCGAGGTCGGGCCGCAGTTCTCCGGCCCCCAGGGCCCGGTCCCCTTCTGGTCGATGACCACGAGGTCGCTGGCCGCGTGGGCCTGCGAGGTGGCGAACAGGCCGGCGGCGGCGGTGAGGCCGACGACTCCGAAGCCGCGCAGTGCGGTGCGTCGGCTGACGGTGCTGTGCAGGGGAATAATCATCCCGGAGACCTCCGAGGAGTGCGTGCAGGGCGACGCAGGGGCGCCGCGAGGACCGCTCGTCAGCGGCGCGCCCCGCGCTGCGAGGAGGGTCCACGCTGGGGGGAGCGGGCCCGTCGCGGCAAGCCCGGCGTGATCCTCCGCTCCTGCAATTCAGGCCACAGTCGGCCCGGAAGCGCGCGGAGTCTCGGAATCGCTGCTGGTCACGGCCGCGCTCTGGAACGAGGGTCTGCGGGTGGTGTCGACGGTGGTCAACGCGGATCCGTTGATACCTTCCGGGCTATCCTGGCCGGGATGTCACGCGCCGCCCTCCTGCCTCCCGTGCTGCTCGGCCTCGTGGTCCTGCTGCTCGCGCAGATGGTGGGCCTGGCCGCGTCAGCACTGTGGGGCATCCCCGTACCCGGGGTGGTCCTCGGGATCCTGGTGCTCGTGCTGCTCGGGATGCTGCGGCCCACGCGCGCTGTGGTCCGGGCGGCGGAGCCCGCCGCGACCCCGCTGCTCGCCCATCTGCAGCTGCTTTTCGTCCCGCCCTGTGTCGGGATCATCCTGGAGCTGCAGACCCTCGCCGAGAACGCTCTGCCGCTCGCGCTCGCCGTCGGCGGCTCCTTCCTGGTGCCGCTGATCGTCTCCGGGATGGTGCTGCAGGCTCTGCTGCGTCGCCAGGACCGCCGACGGGGTGCGGAGGCACCTGCATGAGCACCCTCATCCACCTGCCCGTCTTCGGGCTCGTCCTCACGCTCGGCGCCTATCTGGTGGCGTACTGGCTCTACCACCGGCTGGGCCGGCCCGGCGTGCTCTCCCCGGTGCTGGTCACCGTCGCGATCGTCGCGACGGTGCTGGAGCTGACCGGCTTGCCGTACGCGGTCTATCTCGAGCAGGTGAGCCTGCTGACGATGCTCCTCGGGCCCGCCACGGTCGCCCTCGCCCTGCCGCTTTTGCGCAATGGTCGGGCGCTGGCCGGCTCGGCGCCGGCGGTGATCGCCGCCCTGGTCGCCGGCGGAGTGTTCAGCATCGCGATCACCGTAGGCCTCCTGCAGCTCTTCGGAGTCGGGGACGACGTGCTGCTCGCGGCGCTGCCCCGCTCGGTGACCTCGCCCGTCGGGCTGTCGATCGCCGAGGCGCTGCATGCCTCGGTGCCGCTCGCGATCGTGCTCACCATGGTCTCGGGGGTGCTGGGCGCGGCCTTCGGCCCCGCGCTGCTGTCGCTCGCGCGAGTGCGGGACGAGCGGGCGCGCGGCTTCGCCATCGGACTCACCTCCCACGGCATCGGCACCTCGCGGGTGCTCGCCGAATCCACCGTGGCCGGTGGCTGGTCCAGCGCCGCCATGGTGATGAACGCCCTGGTCATGACGATCGTGCTGCCGATCGTGGCGGCGCTCGCCACGGGCTGACGGCCTGACGGCGCGCGGCGGGATCCGGCTCAGCTCAGGTCGAGGAAGTCACGCAGCTCCGCGAAGGCCGACGGGACCACCGAGTAGTGCGCCCAGCGCCCCTTCTGCTCGCGGGTCAGCAGCCCCGCTTCGACCAGCTTCTTCATGTGATGGCTGACGGTGGGCTGCGAGATGCCGAGCGGCTCGGTGAGATCGCAGGCGCACACGTCCCCGCAGCCGCGCGCGGCCACATGGGACAGCAGCTGGAGCCGGGTCGGGTCCGAGAGCGCCTTCAGCCGCAGGGCCAGATGCTCCGCCTCCGTGGCGCCGATCGGGCCGGTGCCGAGCGCGCAGCAGTCGACCGCGGCCGACGACCCCGGCTCGCGCGACGAGGCTCCCGAACAGGGCTCTGCACCGTGCTCCGGGATTCCCGAGCCGGCGCTCGGCGTCGGGATGCTCGCTTGGCGGGTGGGCGTGGTGGAGGACATGCGCCCACCTTACATTGACGATCTTCTATGCGACGAGCTAGCGTTCGCATCGATATCCGTCGAGAGGAAGAGGCAGGCCCCGTCATGACGACGACCACCGCACCCAGCGCACCGACCGGTGTCGCCGGGGAGATGTCGTTCCTGGACCGGTTCCTCCCGATCTGGATCATCGCCGCCATGATCCTGGGCCTGGCACTGGGCCGCCTCGTGCCCGGCCTGAACCAGGCGCTGGAGAGCATGTCCGTCGCGGGCATCTCGGTCCCGATCGCGGTCGGGCTGCTGGTGATGATGTACCCGGTCCTGGCCAAGGTCCGCTATGACGAGACCCATCGCGTGACCGCTGACCGAAAACTGATGGCCCTGTCGCTCGTGCTGAACTGGATCGTCGGCCCTGCGGTCATGTTCGCCCTGGCCTGGCTGCTGCTCGCCGACCTCCCCGAATATCGCACCGGGCTGATCATCGTGGGCCTCGCCCGCTGCATCGCGATGGTGTTCATCTGGAACGACCTCGCCTGCGGTGACCGGGAGGCCGCGGCGGTGCTGGTGGCCATCAACTCCGTCTTCCAGGTCCTCGCCTTCGGGGCGCTCGGCTGGTTCTACCTGCAGGTGCTGCCCTCCTGGCTGGGCCTGCCGGTGACCTCCGCCGAGTTCTCCGTCGGTGCGATCGTGCTCTCGGTGCTGGTGTTCCTCGGGATACCGCTGCTCGCCGGCTTCCTCACCCGGACGCTCGGAGAGCGCGCCAAGGGCCGCGACTGGTACGAGAACCGCTTCCTGCCCCGCATCGGCCCCTTCGCCATGTACGGGCTGCTGTTCACCATCGTGCTGCTGTTCGCGCTGCAGGGCGAGGCGATCACCTCCAGCCCCTGGGACGTCGCCCGCATCGCCCTGCCGCTGCTGGGCTACTTCGTGGGCATGTTCCTGGTCTCGCTGCTGGCCGCGCGCGCCGTGGGCCTGAACTACGCGAAGTCCACCACCGTCGCCTTCACCGCCTCCGGCAACAACTTCGAGCTCGCCATCGCGGTGGCGATCGGTACCTTCGGCATCCACTCCGGTCAGGCGCTCGCGGGCGTCGTCGGGCCGCTCATCGAGGTCCCGGTGCTGGTCGGGCTCGTCTACGTGTCGCTGTGGCTGGGCAAGCGCCTGTTCCCCGGCGACCCCACGGTCCCCGCCGCTGCGCGCCGCGTCGTCTCGTAGGGTCGAGCTCCGCCGTCGTCCCCAGGAGAGGAAGCCCGTGAGCAGCAGCCCGCTCAGCCGCCGACTCGCCACCTACGGCACCCTCGCCCCGGGCCGGTCGAACCACCATCACCTCGCGGATCTGCGCGGGCAGTGGACCTGCGGGTATGTGTGGGGCCACCTGAGCCAGGACGGATGGGGTCAGACCCACGGCCGTGGCTACCCGGCCTTCGTCCCCGATCCGGATGGTGACCAGGTGGAGGTGCACGTCCTCGACTCCGCAGACCTCCCCGCGCACTGGGCCCGGCTCGATGACTTCGAGGGTGAGGGGTACGCGCGCATCCCGATCATCGTGCACACCGTGCACGGCGAGGTCGACGCGTTCATCTACCGCCACCACGACGACCGGTCGTGACGGCGGACTGCTCACAGACTGACCGCATCGCCAGAAGTCGGTCGCGACCTCCGGACGGCTCGGCGAGAATGGGACGCCGCGGGCGATCCTGCCCTCCCGGCTTCGCGGACAGTGGCTGTCCGCCACCCGCACTAGGCTTCGAGTCAGACCCCGGCCCGCTCACCCCGTCGGCCGGACCGCACCGTCACGCTCCGGGAGACCCCATGCTCTGGACCCTCCTCCGACACCACCTGCGGCCGTATCTGCCCCACGTGGCCGCCGTGATCGTCCTCCAGCTCGCGACCATCCTCGCGACCCTCTACCTGCCCAGCCTCAACGCCGACATCATCGACAACGGCGTGGCCACAGGCGATACCGACTACATCTGGCGCGTCGGCGGTCTGATGCTGATCGTCGCGATGGTGCAGGTGATCACTGCGATCGCCTCCGTCTGGTTCGGGGCACGGGTCTCGATGGGGATGGGCCGGGACATCCGCCGCTCGATCTTCACCCGGGTGGGCCGCTTCTCCACCGAGGAGATGGGCCGCTACGGTGCACCCACGCTCATCACCCGCGCCACCAATGACGTCCAGCAGGTGCAGATGCTGGTGCTGATGACGCTGAACTTCATGGTCATGGTGCCGATCATGTCCATCGGCGGGATCGTCATGGCGATCCGGGAGGACCCGGGACTGTCCTGGCTGGTGTGGGTCGCGGTGCCGGTGCTGGTGCTGATCGTCGGTCTCCTGGTCACGCGCCTGATGCCGCTGTTCCAGCGGATGCAGGACAACATCGACTCCATCAACTCCGTGATGCGCGAGCAGATCATGGGGATCCGCGTGGTGCGCGCCTTCGTGCGGGAGCGGCACGAGACCGCCCGCTTCGAATCCGCCAACGCCACCCTCACCGTTACCTCGGTCCGGATCGGCCGTCTGTTCGTGATCATGGGACCGGCCATCACCGTCGTGCTGCACCTGGCCACCGCCGCCGTGCTCTGGTTCGGCGGCCACCGGGTCGACGCCGGCCTGGTGCAGGTGGGTGCGCTGACCGCGTTCATGCAGTACCTGCTGCAGATCCTGATGGCGGTCATGATGGGCACCTTCATGATGATGATGTTCCCCCGCGCGATCATCAGCGCCCGCCGCATCCAAGAGGTCCTGCAGACCCGCCCGACCCTCGCCGAACCCGCGCGGCCTCTCGCCCTCGACGCGGCCGGCGGCGGTGCGGCAGTCGAGTTCCGCGGTGTCACCTTCGCCTACCCGGGCGCCGCAGCCCCGGTGCTCGACGGCATCTCCTTCACCGCCGAGCCCGGGAAGACCACCGCGATCATCGGCTCCACCGGCGCGGGCAAGACCACCCTGGTCAGCCTCATCCCGCGCCTGCACGACGCGACCAGCGGCCAGGTGCTGCTGGACGGCGTCCCGGTCACCGACCTCGCGCGCGCCACCATCGCCGAGACCGTGGGCCTGGTGCCCCAGAAGCCCTACCTGTTCTCCGGCACCATCGCCCACAACCTCCGCTTCGGGGATCCGACGGCCGACGATGAGCGGCTGTGGCACGCGCTCGACGTCGCCCAGGGCACCGAGTTCGTGCAGGATCGCACCACCGACGGCGCCGAGAGCGCAGCCACCGGCCTCGAGTCCACCGTCTCCCAGGGCGGCACCGACGTCTCCGGCGGGCAGCGCCAGCGCCTGTGCATCGCCCGCACCCTGGTCGCCGCGCCCCGGGTATACGTCTTCGACGACTCCTTCTCGGCGCTGGACGTCACCACCGACGCGCTGGTCCGCGAGGGCCTGGACCACCACACCCACGGCGCGACCACGATCATCGTCGCCCAGCGCATCTCCACCATCACCGGCGCCGATCAGATCCTGGTGCTCGAGGAGGGGAAGATCGTGGGCCGCGGCACCCACGAACAGCTGCTGGAGAGCTCACAGACCTACCGGGAGATCGTCGACTCCCAGACCACCGTGGGGGAGCCGGCATGAGCGAGAAGAAGACCTCGTCCACGAAGCCCGCGGGCTCGAGCACCGACCTCACCGAGCTCACTGAGCGTGAGATTCTCGAGATGCAGGACTCGATGGGCAGCGAATGGGGCGAGTCCGCGCCCCGCAAGGCGAAGGCGTTCTGGCCCTCGGCGCTGCGCCTGGCAGGCACCTTCCGCGACCACAAGCTGGGCCTGAGCATCGTGCTGGCCTTCGGGCTGATCTCCACCGCGCTCTCGGTGTGGGCGCCCCTGATCCTCGGCGACGCGATGGACGTCATCTTCGACGGCTTCCTCAGCGGGGAGGGGATCGCCTTCGACGCCCTCGGCCGGCTGCTGCTGGCCGTGCTGGCCATGTATGTGGTCGCCGCCGTCTTCGACTGGTTGCAGGGCCGGCTGCTGAACGACGTGGTCATGCGCATCGTCTACGTGCTGCGCGAGAGGATCGAAGCGAAGGTCAACCGCCTGCCGCTGAGGTACTTCGACACCCACCAGCGCGGTGACCTGCTCTCCCGCACCACCAACGACGTCGACAACGTCCAGACCGCCCTCCAGCAGGCCTTCGCCTCGCTGGTCTATGCGGTGCTGACCATCGTGGGCATCACCGTGATGATGTTCTGGCTGTCCTGGCAGCTGGCGCTGATCGCCCTGATCGCCCTGCCGATCTCCGCCGTGGCCATCGCCCTGATCGGGTCGAAGTCCCAGCAGCTGTTCACCGCCCAGTGGCGGCACACGGGGCGACTGAACGGGCACGTCGAGGAGTCCTTCACCGGCCACGACCTGGTGACCGTCTTCGACCGCCAGGACTCGATGCGCGAGGAGTTCGATGAGCGCAACGAGGAGCTGTGGGAAGCGAGTTTCAAGGCGCAGTTCTACTCCGGGATGATCATGCCGATCATGCAGTGGGTGACCTACCTCGGGTACGTCGGCATCGCCGTGGTGGGCGGTCTGCGGATCGCGAGCGGGCAGATGTCGCTGGGACAGGTCACCGCCTTCATCCAGTACTCCCGCGAGTTCAACGCCCCGCTGGGCGAGGTGGCCGGGATGGCGAACATGCTCATCTCCGGCGTCGCCTCGGCTGAGCGCATCTTCGAGCTGCTCGACGCCGAGGAGCAGGAGGCCGACGGGGAGATCACCGCGCCCTCCGGCGCGGGCGGCGCGGGCACCGCCGCGGCCGGCGCCGACTCGTCGGCCGACGGGGCGGTCGCCACCCGCCGCCGCATCGCGCGCGCCGAGCTCACCGGCCCCACCCGCGGACGGATCGAGTTCGACCACGTCGCCTTCTCCTATACCCGGGAGAAGTCGCTGATCTCGGATCTGTCGCTGGTCGCCGAGCCGGGGCAGACCATCGCCATCGTGGGCCCCACCGGCGCCGGCAAGACCACCCTCGTCAACCTCATCATGCGGTTCTACGAGATCGACGCCGGACAGATCCGCCTGGACGGCGTGGACATCCGCGCTCTGGACCGCGGGGCGGTGCGAAGCCGCGTGGGCATGGTGCTGCAGGACGCGGTGCTGTTCGGCGGCACCATCCGGGAGAACATCCGCTACGGCCGGCTCGACGCGAGCGACGAGGAGGTGGTCGCCGCCGCGACCGCGACCTTCGTGGACCGCTTCGTGCACACCCTGCCCGAGGGCTACGACACCGTCGTCGAGGACGAGGGCGCGAACGTCTCCGCCGGCGAGCGACAGCTGATCACCATCGCCCGTGCCTTCCTCGCCGACCCGGCGCTGCTGATCCTGGACGAGGCCACCTCCTCCGTGGACACCCGCACCGAGGTGCTGGTGCAGGAGGCGATGGCGGCGCTGCGCACCGACCGCACCAGCTTCGTCATCGCCCACCGCCTCTCCACCATCCGCGACGCGGACGTGATCCTGGTGATGGAGCACGGCGACATCGTCGAGCTCGGCTCCCACGAGCAGCTGCTCGAGGCCGAGGGCGCCTACCACCGCCTGTACTGGTCGCAGTTCGCCGCCGGCACCGACCCCGACGAGGACGAGGCGGTGCTCGAGGGCTCGCTGGGCGTCACCGGTGAGATCGCGGCGGTGACCGGCGAGACCCCCGTGGTGCCCGGCGAGGCCCCCACGACCGAGGCGTAGCACACGCGTTCCCTCAGCCGCCGCGTCGTAGGAACGGTCCCGGAGGAAGGCCCCAGCGGGGCGCTTCCTACGACTCGGTGCGTCCATCCAGCGGAGTCCCTCATGGGCGGCGCCGCGCCCGCCCGGTAGCGTCGGGGCATGGATGTCACGATCATCGGCGGCGGCGTCGCCGGCCTGTCCCTCGCCCACGAGCTCGCCCCTGACCACGACGTCACCGTCCTGGAGTCCTCCTCGGGCCCGCGCGGCGGCGGCTTTATGATCGACTTCTTCGGGCCCGGCTTCATCGCCGCGGAGCGGATGGGCGTCATCGAGGAGCTGCGCTCGCGCGGGCATGCCTTCGACGGGGTGCGGTACGGGACCCCTGACGGGGCGGACTCCGGACGCATCGACGTCGGCCCTCTGGTCGACGCCGCCGGCGGCCGCTACTTCTCCATCCTGCGTCCCGAGGTGGAGCTGGGACTGCTGGCGGTGCTGCCGTCGTCCGTGGACCTGCGCTACTCGGCGCGCGTGACGGCGGTGCACGATCCCACCCTCGACGGAGCCCCTGCATCAGGCCGAGCCGCGGTCGAGCTCGGTGACGGCACCACACTCGAGTCCGACCTGATCGTCGCCTGCGACGGGGTGCGCTCCGTGGCGCGCGAACTGGTCGCCCCGGGCCACGGACCGATCGTGCCGATGGGGTACCGCGCGACGAGCTACCTGTACGACGATCCGGAGCTCGCCGCCGAGCTGGGGGAGCGGCTGCTGATGACCGACACCGTCGGCCGCGTGGGCTGGGCGTATGCGGCGGGCGGCGGGCGCGTCGGGGTGATGCTCGCCGAGCGCGTCGACTCCGAGCACACCCGGCGCCCCACTCCCGACCGGGACCGGCTGCAGCGGCAGTTCGCCGGGCTGCATCCGCAGGTGGACCGCGCCCTCGCCCACGCGCCGGAGAGCTTCTACGACGACCTGGTCGCCCAGGCGATCGCCCCGCGGCTCCACCGCGGCCGCGTGGTGCTGACCGGGGACGCCGCCCATGCCCCCTCGCTGCTGGCCGGCCAGGGCACCTCGGTCGCGATCGCCGGCGCCGAGGCACTGGCCAGGAGCCTGCGCGCGACCGGCCCGTACGTCGAGGCCGGGCTGGCCGAGTACGAGCGCCGCTGGCGGCCGACGGCCGAGAAGGTGCAGCGCTCCGGTCGTCGCAGCGCCGCGTTCTTCACCCCGGCCGGCCCCGCGCAGCTGCGGCTGCAGCAGATCGCCCGCCGCGCGATCGGGCTGCCGGGCGTGAGCCGACTGGTGGCGCGGAGCGTCCTCGCGCCCTGAACGGGACCACGGGCCTGAGCGCTCGTGGCGCG
>JAKDNE010000407.1 GCA_030451965.1 Brachybacterium sp.
GGAGAGCGTCGCGTCGCTGGCGTAGAACGGCTCGTGGTCCTGCTGTGATGGGAGTTGTCTAGACAGCCACATTCCAGAGGACCACGAGCCTGTGCACGAGAATACTGGTTCGCAGCGGGACGCTGCGAGCACGATCTTCAACCTGCCCAACTACCGCGTCACAGACGCTGTCGACCTGCCCGATAGAGGCCGGCGGGTGGTGATCGTCTCGACCGTCCCGCCCGGCTGTCCGGCCTGTGGGGTGCTCGCGACGAAGGTCCACTCCCGTCGAATGCAGCAGGTCAGAGACGTTCCCGTGGCCGGGGCTGTGGAGGTGGTGTGGGCCAAACGGCGCTGGTTCTGTCTCGAGCCAGCGTGCACCCGGGGCACCTTCGCCGAGTCCACCGAGCAGATCCCCCGATACGCGCGCTCGACAACCCGGTTGCGGGATCAGGTGGTCTCGGCCGTGATCACCTCGGGCCGGGCTGCCTCGGAAGTAGCCCGGGCCTATGGCGTCTCGTGGTGGCTGGTCCAGGCCGCCCTGGCGGCTGCTGCCGTGATCCTGCCTGACGTCGACGACGTGCGGGTGAGGCGTCTGGGGGTCGATGAGCACCGCTACCGGTCAGTGCGCTGGTTCCGCACCGACGAGGGCGCTTGGAGACGGTTCGAGCCGTGGATGACGACGCTGGTCGACCTGGCCACCGGGCAGGTCCTCGGCATCGTCGACGGCCGGGACTCCAGGGCCGTCGGGGATTGGCTCGCGCAGCGCTCTGAGCAGTGGCGGGAGCGGATCGAGATCGTCGCGATCGATCCCTCGGCCGCGTTCCGCAAGGCGCTGCGGACCTACCTGCCTCGCGCCGCGGTCTCAGTCGACAAGTTCCAACTGGTCAAGCTCGGAAACGACATGGTCACCACCGTCCGCCAACGCCTCGCCCGCACCCTCCGCGGCCGTCGACGCCGCAAGGACGACCCTGCCTGGGCGCACCGAATGCTGCTGCTACGCGGCGCTGACACCCTCACCCCACGGGCCTGGGAACGCCTGGAGGCAGTGTTCCGCACCGATGACCCCACTGACGAGCTCTCCGCCGCCTGGGGCATCAAGGAGCAGCTACGACGACTGCTGGCCACCGACACCCTGGCCCAGGCTTGGGACGAGCGGATGCGGATGGGCTACTTCGCCCAGATCGCGAACATGCCGGAGGCGACCAAGCTCTACGACACCGTCGTGACCTGGTGGGACGCGATCGAGGTCCTCATCGTCACCGGCGCGACCACCGCCCGAGTCGAGGCAGCGAACACTGGCCTCGAGATTTCACGGGGGCGCGGTCTTGGAGGGTGGACCAGATAGCGAAAGGCGCTCCTGGCCAGGGATAATACGGGTTGTCGAGACTCGTATTCATCCGCTGGAAGGAGCACCTTTCAGGTGTCCCACCCTACCTTGTTCTTCTACCCTCGTCCGCGCGTGGACATCGCTGAGGTCCCGGCGGTCTCGCACGCCGGTGCGGTGCTGCTGACCGACACGATCCACGCCACCGGCCTGGCCGCTTCACTGCGGGAAGCGTTGACGCCGTGGACGAAGCCGCTGGCCGAGCATCACGGGTCGAAGGTGCTGCTGGATCTCGCCATGACGCTCGCGGTGGGCGGGGAAGTCGCCCGCGACACTGACCTGCTGCGGTGTGAACCGGGCCTGTTCGGCGACGTCGCCTCGACGCCGACGATCTCCCGCATGCTCACCACGCTCGCCCAGGACGCACCCGCCGTGATCGAGGCGATCTCTCGGGCCCGCCGGGCCGCGCGTGAACGAGCCTGGACTTTCGCCGGCGACCACTCTCCAGCCGCGAAGACCAGTGCGAAGAACCCGCTGGTCATCGACCTCGACGCCACCCTGATCAATGTCCACAGCGAGAAGGAGCAGGCCGCACCGACGTTCAAACGCGGCTTCGGCTACCACCCCCTCTGCGCCTTCCTCGACCACGGCCAGACCGGGACCGGAGAACCTCTCGCGATCCACCTCCGGCCCGGCAACGCAGGCTCGAACACGGCCAGCGACCACATCGCCGTGACCCGTCAGGCTCTCGCCCAGCTGCCGTCCGGACTGCTCTCCTCTGGCGGGCGGGGCTCGAAGAAGATCCTGATCCGCACCGATGGAGCCGGCGGCACCAAGGACTTCATCCAGTGGCTGACCACGCGGCGTCTGGCCTACTCGGTCGGGTTCTCCCTCCCCGCAAACACTCCTGGCCTGCTGGAACGTCTCGACGAGGCGAAGGCGTGGACTCCCGCCTATGACAGTGACGATGACGGGGTCCGTGAGGGCGCGTTCGTGGCGGAACTGACCGGGCTGCTGGACCTTTCCGGCTGGCCAGGCGGGATGCGGGTGATCGTGCGGAAGGAACGTCCCCAC
>JAKDNE010000054.1 GCA_030451965.1 Brachybacterium sp.
TCCTGGGGACCACCCTGTGGACCGGGGAGGGCGAGACCTTCCCGCTGATCGTGCGCGGCCTGGGTGCCGTGACCGTGCTGGCGTGGTTCCTGATCCCGGTGCTCGCCTTCGGCGTCGACGACACCCTGGATCCGCGGGCCTTCGCGCTCTTCCCGCGCACCGCCAAGGAGCTGCAGCCGGGGATGTTCGCCGCGGCAGCACTGAGCCTGCCGAGCCTGTTCACCCTGGTCGCCGTCGCCATCGCCACCGGCTTCGAGCTGCTCTGGCTGCTCATGTTCGGCCAGGGCGTGCTCTGGATCGTGCTGGCCGCCCTGGTCCTGATCCCGGCGAACCTCGCCGCCTTCGCCCTGTGCCTGCTGCTGCCGCGCGCCTGGTTCGCGCACTCCGCCAGTCGCGCTTCCTCCCGCAGCGGCCGCGAGGTCGGAGGGATCCTCGGTTTCCTGCTGTTCTTCTCGGCGATCTACGCGTTCTCCCTCGGAGCGCAGCGCGTCACGACGATCGATGCCGAGCTGGTGCGCACCTGGGGTCCGCAGCTGGTCGAGATCCTGGCCTGGACACCGGTGGGAGCGCTGTTCGCGGTGCCGATGGACCTCGCCGAGGGGCGCGTGCTGAGCGCGGTGCTGCGGACCGTGATCGGGCTGGTCACCTTCGTGCTGGTATGGCGCTGGTGGCGCCGATCTATCGACGCCTCCCTCACCTCCGCGCTGAGCGGCGACGCCTCCTCGGGCGATGCCAAGGTCTCGCCGCTGGTGCCCAGGTTCGTGCGCCCCGGCCCGTTCGGGGCCGTGATGGGCAAGTCGCTGCGCTATTGGCGGCGCGACACCCGCTACCTCGCGGCACTCGGCATCTACCCGGTGGTCATCGTGTTCTTCGCGGCGATGGGGCTGGTGCTCCCGGAATCCCGCGGGATGATGCTGGGGATGGCGATCTTCATGTGCGGCATGAGCGGGATCAGCCTGGCCAACGAGATCGGCTTCGACGGCCCTTCGGGCTGGGTCAACGTCGTCACCGAGATGCCCTCCCGGGCGAACCTGCTGGGCCGCATCGCCGCCCAGGCCGTGCTGATGGTGCCGGGGGTGATCGTGGCGATGATCGTGCTCCCCCTGCTGTACGGCAGGGCGGACCTGATCCCCGTGGCGGTGATGGGCGCGCTGGGCGCGATGATCTGCGGCTGGGGCATCTCGATGGTGGTCAGCGTGCTGCTGCCCTACCCGAGCTCACCCCCGGGCACCAATCCGATGAAGGACAAGTCCGCCTCGAGCTCCAACGCGATGATCGCGATGGCCGTGGCGATGCTCGGTATCTTCGTGCCGCTGGTGCCCGCGATCGGGGTGGGGATCTGGGGCGCGATCGTCGGCAGTCTTCCGCTGACCCTGCTCGCCGGGGTGCTCGCACTGGTGGCCGGCGCGATCATGTTCACCGTGGGGCTGCGGATCGCAGCCGTGCGACTGGACGCCCACTACCCGGACGTGTTCCAGAAGGTGCGCAACCACCTCTGACGGCCGCTGTCCCGGTGACACCCGGCGGGGCGTCAGGCCGACGGGGCTCCCTCCGCCCCCAGGTCGCGCTGCATCACCAGCGCGTCGATGCCGCGGCCGCGGATCCGGTAGTAGCCGCGACGACGGTCGATCTCCCGGTACCCGGCGGTGGTGTAGACGGCGCGCGCCCGGGCGTTGTCCTCGCGGACCTCGAGCAGCATCCGTTCGGCGCCGCCGTCCCGGGCCTGCTGCTCGCACCAGGCCAGCAGGGCGCGACCGATACCCCGGCGCTCCTGGCGGGTGCCGATGGTGTGCAGGTCCGCGAGGTCGCCGGCGAGCATGATCCCCGCGTAGCCGAGCAGCTCACCGGTCCCGTCCTCGCCGCGGGCTGCGACCACGTAGCGGCGGTCGGGGTGGGCGATCTCCTCGGCGAGCTGGAAGACGTTCCAGGCCTCGTCGGGGAACAGCTCCAGCTCAGCGAGGGCGATCTCCTCGACGTCCTCGAGGGTGGCCGGGCGCAGCGCCCATTCGGCGCCGGCAGGACCAGCACCCTCGATCGGACCGTCGACCGTCTCAGGGCCGTTCATCTCAGCGTCCCAGGGCGCTCTTGCGCGCAGTGGGCTTGGCGGCGTCGGGCTCGCGCAGATACATCGGCTGCGTGCTGGTGAGGTCCTCGCCGCGGGCGCGCAGCGCGGCGGCGGCGAGGATCAGGTGGCCGGCGTCGACGTGGACGAGGTCCATGGTCGCCGGCAGCAGCTCGGGGTAGATCCCGGTGCCGGAGCCGACCAGCACGTCGCAGGCGGTGAGCTCGTCGGCCACGTCAGCGGGGGTGTTCACCGCGGGTTCCGCGATCCGGGTGACGTCGCCGGAGGTCTCGCGCCGGTAGCGGGCGTGGTAGACCTCGCGGCGTCGGGCATCGAGGGCGACACCGACCGTGACCGGCCCGGCCTGCGCGGGTCCGTGCGCGGCGAGCGCCTGGTGGGCGAGGGCGTCCAGGGAGCTGAGCCCGTGCAGTGGCACCCCGAGCACTGCAGCGATCGAGCGTGCGGAGACCAGTCCGACCCGCAGCCCGGTGAAGGGACCGGGGCCGCGACCGACCACGACCCCGGTGAGCTCGGCGCGCTCGATGCCGGCCGCGCTCAGGGTCTCCTCGATCAGGTCCAGCAGCACCTCGTCATGGTGGCGGGAGCGCTCGTCGGAGCGGACCTGCAGGATCTCGGGGGCGGATCCGGTGAGCTCGCCGCGGGCGACCGCGGTGCTCACCGCCCCGGAGGTGTCGATCCCCAGCAGCATCAGCGGTTCTCCTCAGCGGGTCGAGTGGTCGGGGCAGTATCTCGGGGGCCTGCGGTCCCGTCCGCGGCGATGACGGGGGCGAGCGCGTCCTGGAGCTGCGTGACCGCCTGCTCGTCCCAGCGGAGACCGCTGGGGATCAGGCGCAGGGTGCGCGGCTCGTCGGGGTCCTCGGGGTCCTCGACCCGGTCGGGGCGGTCCAGCACCACCAGCAGCGCGGAGTCGGCCAGGTGCTCGACCCGGTCGCGTCCCCATTCCACGACGGTCACCGCCAGGTCGAGATCGGCCTCCAGGTCGAGGTCGTCGATCTCGCCCTCTCCGCCGAGGCGGTAGGCGTCGACATGGACGAGGTCGGGGCCATCGCCCAGATTCGGGTGGACCCGTTCGATGACGAAGGTCGGGGAGGCGACGGGGCCGCGCACCCCGAGCCCGGCGCCGAGCCCCTGGGTGAAGGTGGTCTTGCCCGCCCCGAGCGGGCCATCGAGCACCAGCAGGTCCCCGGGCCGCAGCACGGCGGCCAGGGCCTGGGCCACGGCGCGGGTGCCCTCGGCGTCACCGGTGCGCACGGTCAGCTCGCCCATCAGCGGACCTCGCGGGTGACGCGTCCGGAGACAGAGGTGAGGACCTCGTAGGAGATGGTCCCGGCGGCCCGTGCCCAGTCCTCCGCGGTCGCGGCGGCGGGGCCGTTGGGGTCGCCTCCGGCATCACCGAAGACGAACACCTGGTCTCCGGCGCGAGCATCGGAGTTCGGGCCCAGGTCGATGACGATCTGATCCATGCTGATGCGGCCCACCTGGGGTGCGCGGTGATCGCCGGACTCGGTGCGGACCACGAGGACGCACTGGTCACTGCCGGCGCGGTGGAGGCCGTCGGCGTAGCCGATCGGCACCAGGCCCAGCCGGGTGGGGCGGTCGGTGGTGCGGATCCGGCCGTAGCCGATGCTGTGCCCCTCGCCGACCTCCTTGACCAGGGCGAGCCGGCTGGTGAGGGTCATCGCCGGGCGCAGCGGCACGTCGGTGGGGACCGGCGGGCAGCCGTACAGCGCGATCCCGACCCGGACCAGATCGCGGTGGAGATCGGGGCGGGTGAGCGTCGCAGCGGAGTTCGCGATGTGCTGCAGCGGGATCGGTCCGACCTCGTCGGCGAGCGCCTCGCTGGCCGAGTCGAACAGCTCCGCCTGCTGGTCGGTCGCCGGATCCGTGGGGTCATCGGCACTGGTCAGATGGGTCCAGGCGCCGGCGACCTGGATGAAGTCGTCCTCGCGCATGGCGGCGCCGATCTCACGGATCTGCCAGGGGAGCACGCCGTTGCGGCCCATACCGGTATCGATCTTCAGGTGCACGCGGGCGCGGCGGTCGGCCTCGCGGGCCGCCGCGGAGACGAGTGCGAGCATCTCCGGGGAGCCGACGGAGACGTCGACCCCGGAGCCCAGCACCTCCGGCAGCACGATCTTCGCGGTGTGCGGCTCGAACAGCCAGGTGAGGATCTGGGCGTCGAGGTCGGCGCGGGCCAGGGCCAGGGCGCTGGCGGGATGGGCGACGCCGAGCCAGGTGGCGCCGCCTTCGATCGCGGCGCGGGCGGCGGTGAGCATGCCGTGCCCGTAGCCGTCGGCCTTGACCACGGCCATCAGGGCCGTCTGCTCCTCGAGCAGGGTGCCCATGGCGCGGGTGTTCTCGGTGATCGCCGACGGGTCGATCACCGCGCGGTTGGGCACGTGCCGAGGGTCCTCGGCAGGGATCGGGATGGTCATCGAGCTCCTCGGTTCACAGCTGGGCGCCCGCCAGGATAGTCCCGATCGTCTCCGGCAGGTGCGCGGCGACGTCGAGGGCGACCAGCGGCTGCCGGCCGTCGTGGGAGGCGCGACGGCCCGCACGGCCGTGGAGGATCGCGGTCAGGGCGGCGGCGTCGGGGCCGGGAAGCCCCGCGGCGAGCAGGGTGCCGAGCACACCGGCGAGCACGTCTCCGGTGCCGGCGGTGGCCAGCTGCGCCGTCGCATCGTCCTGGGCGCGCAGCGGGCCGGCGTCGCCCGGGGCGATCAGGGTGATGGCGCCCTTCAGCAGCACGGTCGCGCCGGTGGCGCGAGCGAGCGCGGGGGCGAGCTGCACACCGGGCAGCTCCGGATCGAGGTCGAGGCGTTCCGCGAGGCGCTCGGCCTCCCCCCGGTGCGGGGTCAGCACGACGTCCGGGCCGAAGCGGTGCGCGGCGGTGAGCCCAGACAGCGCGCCGGCGTCGATCACGCCGCGGGCGAGCGTCCCGGTCCCCTCCTGCAGGCAGTCGATGCCGGCGACGGCGCGGGGATCGTCGGCGGCGAGCCCCGGGCCGACCACGAGCGCATCGGTGCGGCCGATGGCGGCGAGGTCGACCGCATCCGGGCCACCGTTGGTCCGCTCGACGGGGTGGCCGACGACCTCGGGCCGTTCCCGCAGCACGAGGTCCAGCACCCGCTCCGGGGCCAGGCAGCGGACCATCCCGGCGCCGGTGCGTGCGGCTCCGGAGGCGGCGAGGACGGCCGCGCCGGGGAACTGCACGCTGCCGGCGGCGAGCGCGACCACGCCGCGGGTGTATTTGCTGGCGTCCCGGTCGGGGCGCGGCAGCAGCGCTCTGACGTCGGAATCCTCGAGGCGGAGCACGGTCGGGGCGGCGGTCAGGTGCGGGGACAGACCGATGTCCACCAGGTGCACCTGTCCGCTGCGCTCGGCACCGCCGGGCAGCAGCAGACCGGCCTTGAGCGCGCCGAAGGTGATCGTCTCGCTCGCGGCCAGCGCCTCGGGAGCGGCCAGGCCGCTGGTCGCGTCGACGAAGCTCGGCAGATCCACCGCGATCACCGGGACGCCGCTGTCGCGCACCACGGCCAGCAGCGGGGACAGGGCCTCGGGCACCTCCGGACGGCCGCCGATGCCGAGGATCGCATCGAGCACCACGGTGGTGGTGGCCAGGAGCTCCTCGAGCATCGTCGGGGTGGTGTCGGCGAGCGCGGTGATCGTGCCACCGGCCTCGCGCAGGGCGGCGGCGCCCTCCTCGTGGAGACGATCAGCGGTGGCGAGGGCCTCGGCGGCGATGCCCTCGCGGCGCAGGAGCGCCGCGGCGTGCAGCCCGTCGCCCCCGTTGGCGCCGGACCCGGCCAGGACCAGCACGCGCGCGCCCCGGCCGCCCAGCTCCTCGGACGCGGTGGAGCGCAGGCGGTCGGTGATGTGCTCGGCCAGCGCCTGCGCGGCACGGAGCATGAGCGGCTGGCCCGCGTCGAGCAGGGGCGCCTCGGCGTCGCGGACCGCCTGGGAGGGGTAGGCACGGATCATGGGACCAGCTCCTCGGGCTGCGTGGCGCGCTCGGCGACGACGATCGCGGTCGCCACGTCCCCGTCGTGCGAGAGGGACAGATGCAGGTGCAGGACCCCCTGCTCCTCGGCGGCGCGCAGGGTGGCGCCGCGCAGGCGCAGGTAGGGCCGGCGCACGTGGGTGCGCTCGACGGTGACGTCCTGCCAGGAGAAGTCGCCGGGGGCGCCGAGGGCCTTGCCGACCGCTTCCTTGGCGGCGACGCGGGCGGCACGGGAGGCGGCGGAGAGGCTGCGCTCGGTGGGGGTGAGCAGGCGGTCCAGCAGGGCCGGGGTCCGCTCCAGCATCTCGGTAAGGCGCGCGATCTCGACCACGTCGATGCCGACGCCCACCACGGTGCCGTCGTCACGGGGCGCGAACGCCCGGCCCCCGAAGCTCTGATCGGGGCCGGGCGTCGGCGCTGCGGTCGGAGAAGTGCTCACCTGGGCAGTATCACACCCCGGCCTGGGCAGGGGTGGAGGGGCGTGGTCACTCGACGGTGACGGACTTGGCGAGATTGCGGGGCTGGTCCACGTCCAGGCCCTTCGCGGTGGCGAGCTCGCAGGAGAAGATCTGCAGCGGGATCACGGTCAGCAGCGCGGCGAACAGGGTGCGGGTGGCGGGCACCCGGATCACCACGTCGGCGTAGGGCAGCACCGCATCGTCGCCCTCCTCGGCGATCACCAGGGTGCGGGCGCCGCGGGCGCGCACCTCCTGGATGTTGGAGACGACCTTGGAGTGCAGGGAGTGGCGGCCGTTCGGGGAGGGGACGATGACGAATACCGGCTGTCCCTCCTCGACCAGGGCGATCGGGCCGTGCTTGAGCTCGCCGGCGGCGAAGCCCTCGGCGTGGATGTAGGCGATCTCCTTGAGCTTGAGGGCGCCCTCCATCGCGGTCGGGTAGCCGACGTGGCGGCCCAGGAACAGCACGCTGGTGGCGTCCTGCATGTCGCGGGCGAGCTGTTCGACCTGCGCGGAGCTGTCGAGGACCTGCTGGATCTGGTCCGGGATCTGCTCGAGGTCGGCCATCAGCGCGGCGATCTCGTCGGGGTAGAGGTTGCCGCGCACCTGGGCGAGGAACAGGCCCAGCAGGTAGCAGGCGGCGATCTGGCCGAGGTACGCCTTGGTGGAGGCGACCGCGATCTCGGGGCCGACGTGCAGGTACAGCGCCGCATCGGCCTCGCGCGGGATGGTGGAGCCGCGGGTGTTGCACAGGGCGATGACCTTCGCGCCCTGCTCGCGGGCGTGACGCACGGCCATCAGGGTGTCCATGGTCTCGCCGGACTGGGAGATCGCGACGACGAGGGTCTTCTCGGTGACGACCGGGTCGCGGTAGCGGAACTCGTGGGCGAGCTCGACCTCGGTGGGGATGCGGCACCAGTGCTCGATCGCGTACTTCGCGACCGCCCCGGCGTTGGCGGCGGTGCCGCAGGCGACCACGACGATCTTGTCGATGCTGCGCAGCACGGAGGGGTCGATGTCCATCTCGTCGAGCCTCAGGGTCCCGTTCTCGAGGCGGCCGCGCAGGGTGTCGGCGACGGCGCCGGCCTGTTCGTGGATCTCCTTGGCCATGAAGGAGTCGAAGCCGCCCTTCTGCGCCGCCACGGCATCCCATTCGATGGTGAAGCGCTTCGCATCGGTGACCTCGGCGCCGTCGAAGTCGATGATCGCGACGGAGTTCGCGGTGACGGTGACCACCTGGTCCTGGCCGATCTCGAGGGCTTCCTTGGTGGAGTCCACGAAGGCGGCGACGTCGGAGCCGAGGAAGTTCTCGCCCTCGCCGAGGCCCACCACCAGCGGGGAGTTGCGGCGGGCGGCGACGACGGTGTCCGGGGCGCCCTGGTGCACGGCCAGCAGGGTGAAGGCGCCCTCGAGGGAGGCGGCGGCGCGGCGCATCGCCTCGGTGAGGTTCCCGCTCTGCTCCATCTCGCGGGCCACCAGATGGGCGGCGGCTTCGGAATCGGTCTCGGAGGTGAAGGAGAACCCGTCCTGCTCGAGCTCGGCGCGGAGGTTCGCGAAGTTCTCGATGATGCCGTTGTGCACGACGGCGAGCTCGCCCTCGCGTCCGCCGAGGTGCGGGTGGGCATTGACGTCGGTGGGGCCGCCATGGGTGGCCCAGCGGGTATGGGCGATCGAGACCCGCCCGCTGGTCTCCGAGGCGCCCTCGAGCGCCGCGCGCAGATTGGCGAGCTTGCCGGCCCGCTTGGTCACGCGCACGGAGCCGTCATCGATCACGGCGACGCCCGCGGAGTCGTAGCCGCGGTACTCGAGGCGGGCGAGGCCCTGGAGGGCGACGTCCACGGGACGGGAGGAGAGGTTCTCGGCCCGAGGGCCCGCATATCCGACGATTCCGCACATGAGGTTCACGCTAACGATCAGCCGAGCTCGGAGAAGCGCTCGCACCGGATCAGTGCGAGGTCTTCCTCACCTCCGGACGGTGCGGCGCGCACACCTGGCCGCCGATGCCCGAGGGCGATCAGAAATGAGCATGCGGCCCTGCCCGGGGCTGATCGTCATCGGGTCGGGAGCAGGCTCCGACGCGATGTCGCGGTGGCACCTCCTGGCCATGTGCACGGGTTCGGCCCCGGATGCTGGACAATCAGCATCATGAAGGCCGCGTCGACGTCGAGCACCGTCACCCCGTTCGAGGAGATCTCCCGGGAGGACTGGGCGAGGCTGTCCCAGCAGACCCCGCTGCCGCTGTCCGAGGAGGACGTCACCCGCCTGCGCGGCTTGGGCGACCGACTCGACCTGCAGGAGGTCGACGCCGTCTACCGGCCCATCTCACGACTGCTGAACATCCAGGTCGCCGCCGCCCAGGCGCTGCGCCGCAACCGGGAGGACTTCCTGGACCAGCACCAGCAGCGCACTCCGTATGTGATCGGCGTGGCCGGCTCGGTGGCGGTCGGCAAGTCCACCACCGCGCGACTGCTCCGGGAGCTGATGGCGCGCTGGCCGGATACCCCGCAGGTGCAGCTGGTGACCACCGACGGCTTCCTCTACCCCAACGCGGTGCTCGAGTCGCGCGGCATCATGCAGCGCAAGGGCTTCCCCGAGAGCTATGACCGACGCCGCCTGCTGCGTTTCGTCGCCGATGTGAAGGCCGGGCACGAACGGGTCGAGGCCCCCGTCTACTCGCATCTGACCTACGACATCCTCGCGGACGAGCGGGTGGTCGTCGAACGCCCGGACGTGCTGATCGTGGAGGGGCTGAATGTGCTGCAGCCGGCCCGGCCGCGCCGAGACGGCCGTCTGGGGATGGCCGTCTCGGACTTCTTCGACTTCTCCGTCTACGTCGATGCGCGCCTCGAGGACGTCCAGCGCTGGTACGTGAACCGCTTCCTGCAGCTGCGGCAGACGGCCTTCTCGAATCCGCGCTCCTATTTCCGCCGCTATGCGGCGCTCACCGATGAGGAGGCCGAGGAGACGGCGCTGGGGATCTGGCGCTCGATCAACGGCCCGAACCTCACCGAGAACGTCGTCCCCACCCGTGGCCGCGCCGACCTGGTGCTGCGCAAGGACGGCCGGCACCGTGTCCACTCGGTGCTGCTGCGGAAGGTGTGAGCCGGTCCCGGCCTGATCAGGCCGGGACGGACGGGCTCAGAGCCCCACGCGCTCCCGGACGATGACGGCGAGGCGCTCGGCCATCTCGGTGGCCTGCTCGTCGGTGGGGGCCTCGACCATGACGCGCACGACCGGCTCGGTGCCCGAGGGGCGCAGCAGCACCCTGCCGGTCTCCCCCAGCTCGGCCTCGGCGGCGGCGATCGCATCGAACACCACGCGGTCGATGGTGGCCCTGGCCTTGTCGACGTTCTTGACGTTGATCAGCGCCTGCGGCAGACGGGTCATGACGTCTGCCAGCTCGCGAGCGGGGCGGCCGGTCTCCGCCATCCGCTGCAGCAGGTGCAGGGCGGTGAGCTCGCCGTCGCCGGTGGTGGCGTGCTCGGCGATGATCACGTGGCCGGACTGCTCGCCACCGATGGAGTAGCCGCCGAGGTTCATCTCCTCGAGCACGTAGCGGTCGCCCACGCCGGTCTGCGCCAGGACGATCCCGTGCTCCTTCATGGCGAGCTTCAGGCCGAGGTTGCTCATGACGGTCACCACGAGGGTGTCGTCGTGGAGCCTGCCACGCTCCTTGAGGTCCAGCGCGAGGATCGCCATGATCTGGTCGCCGTCGATGATCTCCCCGTCGGCGGCGACCGCGAGGCAGCGGTCCGCGTCGCCGTCGAAGGCGACGCCGATGTCCGCGCCGTGCTCGAGCACCGCGGCCTTCAACGGGCCGAGGTGGGTGGACCCGACTCCGTCGTTGATCAGGCCGCCGTCGCTGAGATCACCGATCACGTGCACCCTCGCCCCGGCGCGGCGCAGCGCCTCGGGCCCGGTGAGATGGGAGGCACCGTTGGCGCAGTCCGCGACGACCGTGAGCCCCTCCAACGAGCGGTCCACGGTGGAGACCAGGTGCTGGACATAGGCCTCGACCGCGCCCTCGTAGCGGTTGATCGTGCCCACATCGGTGCCCTGAGGGCGATCCCATTCCTCGCCGAGGCGGGCCTCGATGGCGTCCTCGACCTGATCGGGCAGCTTGGTGCCGCCGCGGGCGAAGAACTTGATGCCGTTGTCCGGGGCGGGGTTGTGGGAGGCAGAGATCATCACGCCCAGGTCCGCGCCGGTGGACTGCACCAGGTGGGCGAGGCCCGGGGTGGGCAGCACCTCGGCATCGAGCACGTCGATCCCGGCGGCGGCGAGCCCCGCGCACACCGCGGCGGAGAGGAAGTCGCCGGAGGGGCGAGTGTCGCGGGCGACGATCGCGCGGGGCCGGGTGCCGCCGAACGCGCCCAGCGTGCCGAGCACGTGGGCGGCGCCCACCGACAGCTCGACCGCGAGCTCCGCGGTGATGTCGCCGTTCGCGCGTCCGCGCACTCCGTCGGTGCCGAAGAGTCGTGCCACAGGGTTCTCCTCATGAGGATGGGTATCTGAGGGCCGACGAGGGGCTGCCGCACGGCAGCGCCGCGGGCGGCGCCCGAGCCGGTTTCCGCTGTGAGACTACCCGCTGAGGGCGTACCTGCCGGTCACGTTCCTCGTCACGACAGGGAGCCGGAGGCTAGTTTGGAGGGATGTCCGATCCCGTCCTGCTCCCCCGACTGCTGCCCTCCGCGATCAGCCATCACGTGGGCGATCGCACCGCGAGCCGCGGCCTCGGCGCCGCCCGAGCAGGCCGGGTCAGCGACCTCACCTGGGATCCGGCCTCCTCGGTCGTCTCGGCGGGAGTAGCCGACGCGGACGGCGCCCTGCACCGCGCCGAGGTGGAGCTGGCCGAGTACGAGGATGACTCCGTCTCCCGCCGCTTCCACACCCCGGGCCCCGGCGGGCTGTGGCGACCACGCCTCTCGGGCTGCGACTGCCTCGTCGGGGAGTCGTGCGTGCACGTCGCGGCGACCCTGTACCGGGTCAATGACCTGGGCACCCAGGCCATGCATGAGAGTCCGCCGGCCGAATGGCGCAGCGTGCTGCGGCCGCTGTTGAACTCGACCGTCACCACCGGCGCCACCGCCAGCGCGGGTTCCTCGGCCTCGACCCTCCCGCGCCCGCTCGCACTGCGCTTCGATCTCGAGGCGGGCACCTCCGGGACCGGCACCTCTCGGCACCACCGGGAGACCGCGACCGCCGCGCACCTGCACTCCGGCGCAGAGCTGTGGCTGGGGATGCGGCCGCTGACCCGGGGACGCAAGGGCACCTGGATCAAGGGCGACCTGTCCTGGCGCACCTTCGAGTTCCGTCTGGCCGGGCGGGATTACGATCCGGCCCATGGCGAGGCGCTGACGCGCCTGTTCGCGGCGGCGTCGGTCGAGCGCTCCTACTCCAGCGGCGCGATCGAGCACCTCTGGCTGAACTCCATCACCTCACCGCTGCTGTGGCAGTCCCTCGAGCACGCCCGGGCCGCCGGGGTCGAGTTCCTGCCCGGCGCCGGTATCGCCGCGATCGAACTGGTGGACGGCGGTGAGGTGGGCCTGGACCTGCAGACCCGCGGCCCCTCCCAAGAGCTGCAGGTCAGACCCCGCATCAGCATCGGTGGTCAACCGGCAGCGCAGGGACGGCTGCTGGGAGCCTCCGGCGTGCTCGACGTCGAGGAGCTCGCCGAGGAGCAGCTCCTGGCCCGCCTCGCCCCGCTCGGCGCCGCCGTGCCCCGGGCGCTGCGCACCCTGCTGCATCGCCGACAGCCGCTGGTGGTCCCGCCCGCGGACCGCGAGACCTTCCTCGAGGTCGCCTACCCGCAGCTGCGTGCCCTGACCACGATCAGCAGTGAGGACGGCAGCGTCGAGCTGCCCGCGGCGCGCCGGCCCACCCTGCACCTGAGCGCCGGCTACGCCTCCGGGGACCGTCTCTCGCTGCGCTGGTCCTGGCGGTACCACGAGCCGGACCGGCAGCTGCCGATGGACCAGCGCCACGGCGCCCACCGCGACCTCGCCCATGAGCAGGAAGTGATCGCTGAGGCGATGAGTCTGTGGCCGCTGTCCCCCACCGATACACCCGAGCTGCTCAGCGGCACCGACACCGCCCGCTTCACCGAGCACGTGCTCGACGA
>JAKDNE010000408.1 GCA_030451965.1 Brachybacterium sp.
CTAGGCCCGTGCCCCGCTGGCCCGCGGGATCAAGCATGTGGGTGCGAAGGTGCGGGAGTTGCCGCCGATCTCGGCGTTCGGTCGCGGCAAGGGCCACGAGGGTGCCGGGCGTGGCCCGGTCGGGATGAGCTGAGGTGGCCGGCCATGACTATCACCGTCAACGACAACCCCGAACTCGCGAGCCGGCCGACCGGAGTGGCCTCGTGCACCTGCTCGTCAGGAGGTGCCTGAGCCATGACTACGACAACTACCACCGCGAGTGCCCCGGACGAGGGCCGCGGTGAGGACTACACGACCAGCGCCGGGTTGCGAGCCCTGCTGCAGAGATTGCATGAGGCTGGGGAGCGGGCGTGGGAGCGCGACCCGGTCGCGGCGGAGCTGATGCGCTTCGCCGCCGAGAAATATGGGGCGTTGGCGCGCAAGCACGGGCTGGACCCGTGGGAGGCCGCCAGTGCGGCGTTCGATGTGATGCGCACCCGTTCCGCCCGCGAGGCACACGATCCGTGGGGCGTGGTCACCCATGCGGTGCGGATCACCTGCATCGCCGAGGAGCGCGCCCAGGGCCTGCTGTGCTCGACGCATCAGGCGCGCCGTCCGCATATCTCCGCCTTCCACGACGCGGAACGTCTCTCCGACCGGGAGACGCCGCTGTCGGAGTATCACCCGGCGTTCCACGTCACCGACCCCGAACCCGACACCGACCCCACCGGCGCCGGCGGTGACCAGGGCGGTCGTGGTGGTGGTGGGGTGCGGGCGTCGATGTCGGCCAGTTCGGCTGCGGAGGACGCGATCGCGCTGGTGACGATGCTCGGCTGGGAGCCGGCGACAGCCCGGGCCTCGGTGGAGCACATCTGCGGTGCGCTGGCGAAAGCCGGGGCCCGGCACACGGCGTATGAGAACCTGCGCCGGGATCAGTACGCCCGTGCGCTGCTTGATCTGCCGGGCCGGTCGTGGAGCGCCTTGTTGAAGGTGCTGCTGGGCAATCCGCATCCGGGCCTGGCGGCGACCCCGGCCGGGCGCGGGGTGCTGTTGCGGTTGCTGATCGGCGAGTCGTTGGCGACGTTGCTGCGCGATGACGATCTGGTGTTGACGATCTGCCTGGCCGCACCCAAAGGCCGCCAGTAAGCAGAGCGAGAGGGGGTGAGTGGTTGTGGGTATCGAGTTGGAGCGCACGGTGGAGTCGATCCAGGTCGGCCACCGCCACCGTGCCGACCTGGGCGATATCGAGGCGCTGGCGGCCTCGATCCAGGAGCACGGCCTGTTGCAGCCGATCACGGTGACCCCGGAGGGGGTGCTGGTGTGCGGGCGGCGCCGGCTGGCCGCGATCAAGCTGTTGCGCTGGCGGAAGGTCAGCGTCTGGGTGCGCTCAGGCATCTCGGATCGGCTCGGGCATCTGCTGGCCGAGCAGGACGAGAACACGCACCGCAAGCCGCTGACCCAGCTCGAGGCCGCCGCCCTCTACCGCGAGCTCAAGGAGCTTATGGCCGAAGACGCCGCCCGACGCGAGAGCGCGACCCGGTTTTCCAGCGAGTATCAGCCCGGGGCTTACGGGGGTGCAAACTTTGCACCCCCGTCACTGGGGCCGGTCGGCAAGTCCCGCGAGCAGGCGGCGGCGATGATCCCCGGCGGTGCCTCGCATGCCACGTTGGAGAAGATCACCCAGGTGCAGCGCGTCGCCGATGACCCGCAGCAGCCGGAGTCGGTGCGCGAATTGGCCGCTGCTGAACTGGCGGGGATCGAGGCCGGCGGGCCGGTCGACCCGGCCTACCAGCGCGTGCGCGCCGCCACGGCGCAGGCTGAGCAGGCCCGGCAGGTCGAGTTGCACGCGATGGCCGCCGAGGCCGTCGCCCGCGTCACCACAGCAGGGGGCGAGACGAAGCGCAAGACTACGACCGCTGGGAGCCAGCCGGCGCAGGTGCCGGGTCGGTGGCCGGTGACCGCGTTCGTGCAGACCTGGACCTCGCTGGGCGACTGGTGGACCCACTACGATCCCGCCGAGCTCGCGGTCGAGCTCACCGACGAGCAGGCCACCATCTTCCTGACCGTCGCTGAGGGCACCAGCGCCTTCGCCGCCCGGCTGCGCCCCCTGCTGAGCCTCGACACCGATGAGACCGACGACGCCGATGATGGCGATGATGGCGACGCGATGGTGAAGACGGATGTCGATGGTGATGTGGTGGTCTCGCGTCGGCATCTGCGCGCCCTCTAACCCGCCGCGAGTCCGGCCCCGCCCGTTGGGGGTGGGGTTTGTGCACCTGGGCGGTATGAAGACTTCTGCCGACTCGCATCCTCGTAAGCGCCTGCTCGTCCTGCTCGCCGCGGGCCTGGCTGTGCTGATCCTCGCCGGGATCGGCGTCTACGGCCTGATCCAAG
>JAKDNE010000409.1 GCA_030451965.1 Brachybacterium sp.
TCGGTGAGCTCCTCGACGGTTTTGGCGGAGCCGTGCTCGGAGCCGGCCATGCGGGAGATGGTTTCCTCCATCAGGGTGCCGCCGAGGTCGTTGGCGCCGGCGTTGAGCATGGCTTGGGTGCCTTCGACTCCGAGCTTGACCCAGGAGGTCTGGATGTTGTCGATGCGGCCGTGGAGCATGATGCGGGCCAGTGCGTGCACGGCGAGGTTGTCACGCCGTGAGGGGCCGGGGCGGGCGACGCCGGCGAGGTAGATCGGTGAGGAGGTGTGCACGAAGGGCAGCGGCACGAACTCCGTGAAACCTGCGAAGCCGCCCTCTCGTGCGGTGTCCTGGATGCGGGTCAGGACGCGGAGGTGGTTGACCCAGTGGCGGGGGTTGTCGACGTGGCCGTACATCATCGTGGAGGACGACCGGACGCCGACGCGGTGGGCGGTGGAGATGATGTCGATCCAGGTGTCGGTGGGCAGTTTGCCCTTGGTGAGGATCCAGCGGACGTCGTCGTCGAGGATCTCGGCTGCGGTGCCGGGGATCGTGTCGAGGCCGGACTCGCGGGCCTTGATCAAGAAGTCCTCGAAGGAGAGGCCGGTGCGTGAGGAGCCGTTGACGATCTCCATGGGGGAGAAGGCGTGGACGTGCATCTGTGGCACCCGCTTCTTGACCGCGGCGGCGAGGTCGAAGTAGGCGGTGCCGGGGAGTTCGGGGTCGATGCCGCCCTGCATGCAGACCTCGGAAGCCCCGAGGCCCCAGGCTTCCTCGGCGCGATCGGCGACCTGGTCCAGGGACAGTGAGTAGGCGTCGGCGTCAGTGCGGCGTTGGGCGAAGGCGCAGAACCGGCAGCCGACGTAGCAGACGTTGGTGAAGTTGATGTTGCGGTTCACGACATAGGTGACGTCCTCGCCGACGGCTTCGCGGCGGAGGTTGTCGGCCAGCTCGCACACGGCCGCGAGGAGGTCGCCCTCGGCGGTCATCAGGGCCAGGGCGTGGTCGTCTGCGAGGTTGCCGGGGTCGGCCTCCGCGGCCTTCAGCGCGGCGTGGCCCGCCGACGTGGGGCCCGCGGGCACGGTGCCCCGGTCGGTGACGGCGTTGCGGATCTCGTCCCAGTCTCCGTAGACGGTGTCGAAGTCGGCACGACGGTCGTGGGTGCGGCCCTCGGTGTCGATGCTGGCGTGCAGGTCGGTCCGACCGACGCTGGCGAAACCACCGTCGGGCTCCTGCCACGGCAGGCCTTCGGGGTGTACGCCGTCCCGGGCGAGGCCGTCGTCGGTGGCCAGGGCGGCGACATGTCCAGAGACCCTCGGGTCGAGCCAGGGCTCGCCTTGGCGGACGTACTCAGGGTGGACGGTCAGGCGGGGCTGGAGGGTGAAACCGCAGGACTCCGTGATCTCACGCAGCCGCTCCAGGGAAGGCCAGGGACGTTCGGGGTTCACATGGTCGGGGGTCAACGGGGACACCCCGCCCCAGTCGTCGACACCGGCAGCCAGCAGCGCCACACACTCCTGGGACCCTTCTGAGTTGTCGACCAGGTTCGGGGGAGCCTGGATGCGCATCTTCGGGCCCAGCACGATCCGGGTGACCGCGATCGCGGCACGGTATTCGTCCAGGTCGAGGTCGTCGGAGTGGCGCATCGCGGTGTCGGGCTTGGCGCGGAAATTCTGCACGATCACTTCCTGCAGCGCGCCATAGCGACGCGCGTTGGCGCGCAACGCGAAGATCGTGTTCGCCCGCTCCTGGAGCGTCTCGCCGATGCCGACCAGCAGCCCCGAGGTGAAGGGGACCGAGAGGCGCCCGGCGTCCTCGAGGACCCGAAGTCGGACATCAGGGTCCTTGTCCGGTGAGCCGTGGTGGGCCTCGCCCTTGGTCTCGAAGAGCCGCCGGGAAGTGGTCTCGAGCATCATCCCCATCGAAGGCGAGACCGGCTTGAGTCGGTTCATCTCCTCCCACGACATGACACCGGGGTTGAGATGGGGCAGCAGCCCGGTCTCCTCCAGCACCCGCACCGCCATCGCCCGAATGTAGGCCAAGGTGGAGTCATAGCCCCGCGACTCCAACCACTCCCGCGCCTCCGGCCACCGGTCCTCCGGGCGATCGCCGAGGGTGAACAACGCCTCCAGGCACCCCAGCTCGGCACCCTTCGACGCGACCTCGAGGATCTCGTCGGGGGAGAGGAACACCTCCCGGCCCTCACGAGCGGCCTGCCCGGGCGTCTCCACGAACGTGCAGTAGTGACACCGGTCCCGACACAACCGCGTCACCGGGATGAACACCTTCGGTGAGTAGGTCACCACCCCCGGCCGGCCTGCCGCGACCAAGCCCGCATCGCGCACCCGGGCCGCCACACCACACAACTGATCCAACTGCTCCCCGGTCGC
>JAKDNE010000410.1 GCA_030451965.1 Brachybacterium sp.
GTGCGTCCGGTGTCCTCCCACGTACAGCTGGCGGCTATATGGGGTGGGAGGTACACATGAGGCCGGTGGATGCATACGGGCCCGGCCGGGTCGGGCCGGGTCGGGTCCCGGCACGGCGCGGTCGGATCAGAGGTAGTGGCGCTGCGGGGACTGTTCATCCTCGTAGGCGGTGCGGGCGGTCCGGGTGGACTCGAGGGTGGAGACCTCCGAGACCGGCACGTCCCACCAGCTGTTGCCGGGCGGATTCGGGCCGTACAGATTCGTGTTCACCACGATCGCGGTCGCCTCGGCGGAGGCCTCGGCCCGGCGATAGGCCTCCCGGAAGGACTCGGTGTCCGAGACCTCCTGCACCTCGATGCCGTAGGAGCGGATGTTCGCGGGGATGTCGAGCGGAACCAGCCCGCCGTCCAGCAGCCCGCTCTCCTCGTCGCGCATGCGATAGCGGGTGGCGAAGCGCTGGCTGCCGAGCGACTCGGACAGTGAGCCGATCGAGGACCAGCCGTGGTTCTGCAGGATCACCAGGATCACCTTCACCCGCTCCGAGACGATCGTCGCGATCTCCTGCGGCGCCATCTGGAAGGTGCCGTCGCCGATGATCGCGACCACCTCCGAATCGGGGGACGCCAGTTTCGCGCCGAGGGAGGCCGGCAGCTCATAGCCCATGCACGAGTAGCCGTACTCCAGGTGGTACTGCAGCGGGGAGCGGGCCTTCCACAGCGCCTGCAGGTCACCGGGCATGGACCCGGCGGCGTTGATGACGATGTCCGTATCGGCCATCAGCTCGTTCAGCGCGCCGAAGATCTCGGTCTGGGCCGGCAGCTCCTGGTCGTGCGGGGCGAAGCAGGGCTCGATCAGCGTCTCCCACTGTGCGCGCAGGGCGCGGGCGCGCTCGGCGTGCTCGGCCGGTGCCCGAAACTCCGCGAGCGCCTCGCGCAGGGCGTCCAGACCGGCACGGGCATCGGTGACGACCATGCTCGCGGAGTGCTTGGCGGCGTCGAAGGCTTTCACGTTGAGGTTCACGAACCGCACATCGGGGTTGCGGAAGGCCGTGTGGGAGGCGGTGGTGAAGTCGGTAAAGCGGGTGCCCACGCCGATCACCACGTCGGCCTCGGCCGCCAGGTCGTTGGCGGCGTTGTTCCCGGTGGAGCCGACGCCGCCGATGCACAGCGGATGGTCGGCGCTGAGCGCACCCTTGCCGGCCTGGGTGTCCAGCACCGGGATCGAGGTGGCGTCGGTGAAGGCATCGAGGGCCGCGCTCGCCTCGGAGTAGATCGCGCCGCCGCCGGCGATGAGCACGGGCTTCCTCGCGGAGCGGATGACCTCGACGGCGCGCTCGAGGGCGGCGGGCTCGGGGACAGGACGGGCCACGTGCCAGGTGCGGTCGCGGAAGAACTCCAGCGGCCAGTCGAAGGCCTCGGCCTGCACGTCCTGCGGCAGGGAGAGGGTCACCGCGCCGGTCTCCGCCGGGTCGGTGAGCACCCGCATCGCCTGCAGGGCGGCGGGGATCAGCTGCTCGGGGCGGGAGATGCGGTCGAAAAAGCGCGAGACGGGGCGGAAGGCGTCGTTGACGGAGACGTCGCCACCGGTCTCGTCCTCGAGCTGCTGGAGCACCGGGTCCACGGTGCGGGTGGCGAAGATGTCGCTGGGCAGCAGCAGCACCGGGATGCGGTCGACGGTCGCGAGCGCGGCGCCGGTGAGCATGTTCGTGGAGCCGGGCCCGATGGACGCGGTGCAGGCGAAGGTCTGCAGCCGGTTCTTCGTGCGCGCATAGGCGACGGACGTGTGCACCATGTTCTGTTCGTTGCGGGCCATGTGGAAGGGCATCGATGCTTCGCCCTCGGCGGGGTCCTGCGCGTTCTGCAGCAGCGCCTGGCCGAGTCCGGCGACGTTCCCGTGGCCGAAGATCCCGAAGGCGCCCGGGATGAAGCGTTCGCGGATCCCGTCCCGCTCGGCGTACTGGGCAGCCAGGAACCGCACCAGCGCCTGCGCGACAGTCAGGCGGATGGTCCCGGCGGATGCGGCGCCGGTGGGGCGGTCGCTCCCGACGGGGGCCGGGGAGTTCTCGCTCATGCTGCCTCCGTTGTGCAGGCCCGTCGCGCAGGGACGGGTGTGGATGGCACCGTCGGGCACGGTCCGCTCGACGGTGAGTTCATCATGCTCCAGCATGGCCCGGCGGGCTGAGCATGTCAAGACAATGTCAGGACAAGGCGTCAACGGTGTTCGCCCTGGTCGCGACGGTCATCGCGCGGTGTCCTGCTTCGTGAAGAGCGCCTCGGGCCCGGCGAGGGGTGCGGCTGTCCCGCGAAGCCTCTCCGTGCGTCGGGTCCGAGGTGGGCCTGCATCCAGGCTGGGCGTGAACGGCGACCC
>JAKDNE010000411.1 GCA_030451965.1 Brachybacterium sp.
CGTCAGTCCCCCGGCACCTCGCGCTCGATCTCGGCGAGCCAGGCCTTCGACGTGGCGTCCGAGGGCATCCGCCAGTCGCCGCGCGGGGACAGCGACCCGCCGGCCAGCACCTTCGGGGCGTTGGGCATGGCGGAGCGCTTGAACTGGTTGGAGAAGAAGCGGCGGGTGAACACGGTCAGCCAGTGCTTGATCTCGGCGCGGGAGTAGGCGCGCTTGTCGTCGTCGGCGTATCCGGCGGGCCACTGCCCGGTGGTCGCATCGCCCCAGGCCTGGTGGGCGAGGTAGGCGATCTTCGCGGGACCGCAGCCGCGGCGCAGCTGGTGGTAGAGCGTGAAGTCGTGCAGCGCGTAGGGGCCGATCGAGTCCTCGGTGGACTGCGCCTTCTCCCCCGTCTTGGTGGGGATCAGCTCCGGGGAGATCTCGGTGTCGAGCACCGCCTGCAGCAGATCGCCGGTCTCCTGGTCGAACAGCTGCTCGGCGATCACCCAGCGGATCAGGTGCTGGATCAGCGTCTTGGGCACACCCGCGTTCACGCCGTAGTGGGCCATCTGGTCGCCCACCCCGTAGGTGCACCAGCCCAGCGCCAGCTCGGAGAGGTCGCCGGTGCCCACCACGATCCCGCCGTGGTGGTTGGCCAGGCGGAACAGGTAGTCGTACCGCATGCCGGCCTGGACGTTCTCGAAGGTGACGTCGTAGACCTCCTCGCCGCTGCCGGCGGGGTGGCCCATGTCCTTCAGCATCTGGGTGGAGGCGGGGCGGATGTCGATCGTCTCGAAGCTCGCACCGATCGCCCGCGAGAGCAGCTCGGCGTGAGAGCGGGTGTGCTCGGTGGTGGCGTAGCCGGGCATCGTGTAAGCAAGGATCTCGGAGCGGTCGCGGCCCAGCTGGTCCATCGCCCGTGCGCAGACCAGCAGCGCATGTGTGGAATCCAGGCCGCCGGAGACGCCGAGCACGGGACGGGTGCCGCCGGGCTTGTCCCCACCGATCGCGGAGAGCCGGCGCACCAGGCCCGCGACCTGGATGGAGAACGCCTCATAGCTGTCCTGCGCGAGGCGCGCGGGATCGTCGGGCACGAAGGGGAAGCGGTGCAGCGGCCGACGCAGCGGGCCGGTCGCAGGGCGCCGAGCCTCGGCCACCGGCGGCATCTCGTCGGCGTCGTCCTCCGGGGAGGCATCCACCACCTCGTCGTCGAACACCAGAAAGGGCTCGGGCTCGAACAGCTGCGTGGCGGCCCACGAGCTGTACTTCTCGAGCGAGGCGGCATGGGTGCGACGGTTGTCGTCGACCGTGTTCTGGCGGCGACGCTCGGCGACGATCCGGTCCAGGTCCACATCGACGATCGTGGCGCGCGGCCCCTGCGGGAAGCGCTCGGACTCGCCCAGCAGGTCACCGCACTCGTACACGAAGGTCTGGCCGTCCCAGGCGAGGTCCGTGGTGGACTCCCCCTCCCCGGCTGCGGCGTAGAGGTATGCGGCCTGGCAGCGGGCCGAGGCGGAGCGGGCCATGAGCTTGCGATCCTCCGCGCGGCCGACGGTGATCGGCGAGCCCGACAGGTTCGCGATGACGGTGGCGCCGGCGAGCGCGGCCTCCGCCGACGGCGGCACCGGCACCCACATGTCCTCGCAGATCTCGACGAACAGCTTCAACCCCGGCACATCCGGCACTGTGATCAGGGAGTGCGGGGTCAGCACGTGCTCGCTGCCGAGCACGCTCACCCCCACCCCGTCTGCGTCGTCGCCCGGGGCGTACCAGCGACGCTCGTAGAACTCGCGGTAGGTGGCGAGGTTCTGCTTGGGGTGGATGCCGAGGATCTCGCCGCGGTGGATGGTGATCGCGCAGTTGAACAGGCGGCTGCGGTCCGCGGCGCGCAGCGGGGCGCCGACGACGATCAGCGGCATCAGCTCGCGGCTCGCCTCGACCAGCTCGGCCAGTGCCTGCTCGGCCGCGTCCAGCAGCGGCTCCTGCATCACCAGGTCATCCAGCGAGTACCCGGTCAGCGACAGCTCGGGGAAGACGGCCACGCCCACCTGCTGGCCGTGCAGCTCGGTCAGCATCTCCAGGTGCCGCTCCGCGTTGGTGGCCGGATCGGCGAGCGCGACCGGCAGGGTCACTGCCGCCACCCGCACGAATCCGTGGTCGTAGATGCTGGCGTGGGGGTCGGTGACCGCTCCGCCGCGGGCTGCGGGATCCGTCGCTGAGCTCATGGGCCGAGCGTAATCGAGCACCCGTCCCCGACGGGCGCCCCTGATCCGCTGCACCGCCGCCGGCCCGCTGCGCCGCCGCGCGGCCCCCTGCTATACCGTGAGCTGGTGCTCGCGGTCCCCGCCGCCTATGCGGTGAGCATCCGACCGGTGAAGCGG
>JAKDNE010000412.1 GCA_030451965.1 Brachybacterium sp.
CGGCCTCCTCCGGCCGCACCAGCGCCCAGTAGACGACCGAGACGGTGCGCTCGGCCGTCGTCGGCGCCCGGTCCGTCCCGCCGAAGGCGTAGAGCTGCTCGAGATATCGCGGGCTCAGCCGGGTGGTCTCCGCCAGCGTCCGCGCGGCCGAGGCCGCGAGCCCCTCGTCGGCGCCCAGCGGCCCGCCGGGAAGCGCCCAGCGCCCCTGATGGGGCTGTCGTATCCGGCGCACGAGCGGGACCCAGAGCACCGGCAGGCGTGTTATGGGGTGCGGGCGCAGCGCGAAGATGACGGTCGAGACCGCCAGGGACAGCGAGCCCTCCATCACGACACCCCCTGTTAAGGTCATAGGGACCTTTACTCGTGACGAGGAGGTTAGTTACACGTCGACCAGAAGAGTGGACTTCGCGCATGCGATGTGAGGGGCGTCACTCCGACAGTGACATTAACTCCTCACCGCAGGGGCCCTCCGGAGCCCACACTGAGGGCCGGCGCCAGCACCCGGCCCCGGGTCGGCCACCACGAACACGTGCAGTCCATTCAGGCCGGGCGCGCGTCAGTCCGACGGCAGCTCCTCGCGGTGGATCGGCTGCAACCCGTCCAACGCGATCTGCAGGGCGCGTCGCCAGAGCAGGGGATCACCCTGCACGCTCGCCAGCTGAGCGATGCGCCCGAGGCCCACGAGCAGCAGGGAGATATCCTCGCCGGTCACTCCTGGCCGCAGCACACCGGCGTCGTGGCACCGAGCGACGAGACCATCGATCACAGGGTGCAGCTCACGTCTGCACGTCGCGATCCCCTCCGTGGTGTCCCACGTCTCGGCGAACTGCTCGACCAGGGCGCGATGGTTCGCCTGCCGCTCGAGAGCGTCGTAGAGGAATGCGGAAAGAGCCTCGGCCGGATCCTGGTCAGTGGCGGCGTCCCAGGCTGTTCGCGTCCACTCCGCGAAATGCTCACGCAGCACAGTTTCCAGGAGGAGGTCCTTCGTGGGGAAGTGCCGATAGAGCGTGCCCATACCCACGCCTGCGCTGCGCGCGATCTCACGCACGTCGACCCCCGACCCCTGCGTGGCGAACGCGTGCGAAGCGGCTTTCAGGATCGAGGCGCGGTTGCGCACCGCATCGGAGCGCGGGGCCCGCACGACCGCTCCTTCCGCCACCTTGTCCATGTCGGGATCGTATCCCAACGAAGACCAACCGTAGCGGCCGCTCCGCATCTGCTAACGTACCGAAGAGGAGCACGTGTTCCGGTCACATCGATCTCAGGTCCGGAGGAGTTGGGCATGAACCTTTCCGAAGCGATTCCAGCACCGTCCGCTTGTAGCTGTGGGCCTGACGTGCTCACATCCGTCCCGGCGCATCCGGAGTGAGGCAATGACC
The DNA here is from genome assembly GCA_030451965.1 of Brachybacterium sp. GTDB lineage: Bacteria > Actinomycetota > Actinomycetes > Actinomycetales > Dermabacteraceae > Brachybacterium. Next base: position 1,380 of record JAKDNE010000412.1, read on the forward strand.
GGCAGGTCAGCGGCCACAGCACCGCTGGTCGTTGGGATCGGCGGCAGCATCCGGACCCGATCATCAGGAGAGCTGGCGCTGCGATACTGCCTTCGCAGGGCGGAACGGGCTGGCGCCAGAACCGAACTCCTCACCGCTGAGGAGCTGCAGTTGCCGATGTTCGCCCCGACCACCACGAGGGACCCCCGTGCCGACCGGCTCGTGGACTCGGTGCAGCGGGCGGACGCACTGGTGATCGCTTCCCCCGCATACCACGCCGGCATCTCCGGACTGGTGAAGAACGCCCTCGACCATCTCGAGGAGCTCCGGGATGCTGATCCTCCCTATCTCGACGGCAGGACCGTCGGGTGCATCACCACATCGCGCGGTCCCCAAGCAGGAGCGCTCACCCTGGCAGCTCTGCGCTCGGTCGTCCATGCGCTGCGGGGATGGCCCACACCCCTGGGGGTGGTGATCGACACGTCCACGGCGTCGTTCGGGCCCGACGACGAGCCCGTGCAGCCGACCGCTCGCAACCAGCTTCGCATCATGACCGACCAGATGCTGACCGCAGTCGGACAGCGCACGGTGGCCCCTGGCGCGGATGCAGAGCGATTCAGCCCGAACTCGACGCACCAGCCATCATGAATCATCAGGAGGCGTTCATGACCACCGCTCCCCCATCAGAGAAGCTGAAGCTGTCGGTCCTCGACGGCGTCGGCCTCTACAACCGTGAATCCGCGACGGCGGCCCTCACGCATTCGACCAAGGCCGCCCAGCTTGTCGATCGACTCGGCTTCACCAGATTGTGGTTCACCGAGCATCACAACAGCAAGCACCAGATGAGCACGTCACCAGACCTGTTCATCGCCCACATGGCCGCGCTGACCAAGAACCTCCGCGTGGGCTCCGGTGGGATCATGCTGCCCAACCACAGCCCCCTGCGGGTCGTGGAGAACTTCTCCATCCTCGAAGCCCTGCACCCGGGACG